>NZ_POHV01000047.1:0-40308 GCF_002884345.1 Pseudomonas sp. GW456-12-10-14-LB2 | reverse complement strand
TATTCATAGTTTTTAAGTTGTTGATTTATAAGGGATTATTAAGATTTTAAAAGTTGGCACAACGTTCGCAATATCTACGGTAACCCTGCTGACAAGACACGCAGCAGACTTTCCAGAAAAACAGGAGTTACTCGTATGAAGAAGTTCGCTATCACTGCCGCTGCTGCTACCGCGCTGACCCTGACCATGGCTTCCGGTGCATTTGCTCAATCGACCCAGACCACTCAGGCTCCAATGACTTTGGCTGCCGGTGAAGTCACCAAGGCTAAAGAAGCTACTTCCGATACCTGGATCACTACCAAAGTCAAAAGCGACCTGGTAACCGAAAAAGGCATTCCTGGTACCGACATCAAAGTCGAAACCAACAAAGGTGTGGTTTCCCTGTCTTCTGACGTCGCTATCACCGAGGCTCAGAAAACCACCGCAGTGAACATCACCAAGAAAATCAAAGGCGTGAAAGCGGTCTCCGCTGACGGCCTGAAAGCCGAGTAAGGCAAGACTTCTCGCCTGAACCGGGAGAAGACGCGACAGGCGGGCCGAGCAATACGTCTGCCGCACTTTAGAGTTCATGCGACCGGCCACACGGAATGTGGCCATTACAGGCCCCGGCACATGTGTCGGGGCCTGTTCTATTCAGGGGCCGGAAAAGGCGGGGAAGGTCAATTGCCGCGTTTGCTGTTGATCTGCTTCAGGCGATTGCCTTCAAAGCGCAGGTATTGATACATGCCGTTGCTCGGGCCGTAGGTCCATTCCTCGACCTGAAACTCTTCACGACGGTTGGCGCTGCGTTTGTAACCGAGCAGATCGCGACCAACCGGCTCACCACATTTTTGCAGCACCTCGCTGGCGCGGTCGCCAAGGCTGACGAGTTGGCTGCCGCAGCGCAGGGTATCGGACGCCGCAGCCTGGCTGGCGATCAATGCCAGCCCCATTGCAGCCAGCCAGTTTCGGTTCATCACTCGGCATCCAGATGCATTTGCGTCACCACTCGCCCGTCGCTCTCCGCTTCGCCGAGATTGGCGTCGATGAAGTACACGCGATCGTCGGCCAGTTGGCCTTTATCCACCAGGTAGTCCTTGATGCTGCTTGCACGGTCCTGACCGAGCTGGCGCAACAGCACGTCGCTGGAGCTCCAGAACTTGATCACGTCGGCACGCATTTTCGCCGTGCGTTCTTCCTTGCCCAGATCCTTCCATTCGGCCGGTGGCTGGGTTTTCAGACGGGTGCGATAGATGCCCTCAAGCAGCGGGCCTTTTTCGTTATCCGGTACCTGAATCAGCGAAGCCTGAGCCGGCACCTTGTCGCCCCGGCGCTGGAGCATCTTGTAGTAGTTGTACTGGTATTCACGTTCCAGGCGCTGTTCTGCGAGCAACGGACCGTCGCTGCTTTTTGCCGCGGTGCCTTCGATTTCCAGGCGCAGGGCCGGACGCTCCTTCAGCGCTTGCGACAGCTTCACCAGCGCCGCTTCGGCGTCTTTGCTCAGGTCGCTGGAACCCGGCGCGAAGGACACGGTGCCGAGGTCTTCGGAACCACCACCGCTGACCAGACCGCCAATCAGCTTGAACGGCGCGGCGGCAGCCTTGACGATCAGGTTGCGCAGGGTCTGCCAGACAATCGGCATCACGCTGAATTGCGGGTTGTTCAGGTCGCCGGTCACCGGCAGCTCGATGGAGATCTTGCCGTCGACATCCTTGAGCAGGGCGATCGCCAATTTCAACGGCAGGCTCACGGCGTCCGGGCTGTCGACTTTCTCACCCAGTTGCAGCTGCTCGACCACCACTTTGTTCTCGGCCTTGAGCTGGCCTTTGGTGATCAGGTAATGCAAATCGAGGTTGAGCCGGCCCTTGCGGATCCGGTAGCCGGCGAACTTGCCGGAGTAGGGAGTCAGGGTGGTCAGTTCGACGCGTTTGAAACTGGTGGCGATGTCGAGACTGGCCATCGGGTCGAACGGGTTGACCGCGCCCTTGATGGTCACCGGCGCATAGCGGTCGACCTTGCCCTTGATGTCGACGCTGGCCGGTTTCGCCTGACGGCTGTCGATGGTGCCGATCTGGCCGTTGAGCTGCTGGATCGCGGTGGCGAAGTTGGGGGTCAGGCTGAAGTCGGCGAAGTTGGCCGAGCCGTCGTTGATCGCGATGCCGCCGATGTGAATACCCAGCGGTTTGTCATTGCTCGCCGGTTTCGCCGCGGCGGTCTTCGCCCCGGAATCGGCCGGCTGCGGAATGAGCAGGTCGTCAATGTTGGTGGTGCGATCATCGTTGATCATGAACCGCGCATACGGCTGGAACAGGTTGACCCTGTCGATCGACAGGCTGTCGCCGTGCTGATAGTTCAGGCCTTCGACCACCACCTGCTGCCATTTGAGGAAGTCGCGGGTTTTCAGGGTGTCGAGGGTGTGCAACTGATCGACCTGAGCACGACCGGTGACGCTGAGGGCCAGCGGGTCAGTGCTTTTCAGGTTCACTTTCAGGTCGCTGCCGAGCATGCCGCTGCGCAGTTCGAGACGAATGAACGGGTTGATGTAGGACTGCGCGACCCGCAGGTCGATGTCCTGGGTTTTCACGTTGAGCTGCGCGCTGACCGGGGCCAGATTGACCACGCCGTCGGCGCTGATCTTGCCTTGCTTGCCCAGACCGGTATCGAGTTTGAGGTTGAAAGGCGAGCCGTTGAGGCTGTCGAAGTTTTGCAGATCGACGTTCAGCGGGGTGACGTCCAGGGTGACTTCCGGCTTCGCCGAACGGTCGGCCAGATGCACTTTGTAGTCACGCAGTTGCACGTCCTTGATCAACACTTGCCACGGTTTGCTCGGCGCGGTCGGTTCAGGTTTCGGCGAGTCGGCGGCCGCCGGGGTGCTTTTCGGCTCCGCTGCAGCTTTGGCAGCGGGTTTCGATGGCTGGCTGGCGAACAGTTTTTGCCAGTCCAGTTGGCCGTCCGCTTCCAGCGCCGCCCAGGTTTCCAGTTTCTGACTGCGGATCTTGCCGACCACCACTTGCTGCTTGGCCAGGTCCACCGTGGTGTCGCTGACGTCGAGGCGCTCGAGTTTCGCCAGCTGACGTCCGTCCGGCGCCTTGATCGCGAACGGCGCGATGTTGACCGCGACGTTGCTCAGCAGCAGTTCGGTTTCCTTGGACAGGTTGAGCTTGTAGTCGGTGCTCAGGCTGACGACACCCTCTTCCAGCACCAGTGGCACGGCGTCGCGCACGTAAGGCCAGAAGGCTTTCATCTTGCCATCGGTGATCTTGAGGGTGCCTTCGGAAGCGATCGGGATCAGGCTGAAGTTGCCTTTCCAGTCGATCTGCCCACCGGCCGGGCCGATCGCGACGAGGGTCATGTCGGCGTTGTCTTCGGGCAGTGTGCTGAGGTTTTTCAGCTCGAAGTCGAGCTTGTCGTAGAGAAATTCGATCGGTTCGCTGGGGCGCGCATCCACGAAATGCAGGTTGCCGCCGGCCAGCTGGATGCGGTCGATGCGCAGCGGAAACGGTTTGGCGTCGGGATCGGCCGGGGTGGGCTCGCTGGCGGGGAGCTTGAACAGGCCGAGCAGGTTGAGCTGACCATCCTTGGCGAACAGGATCTCGGTTTTGGATTTTTCCAGTTCGATGTCGGACAGATGCAGGGCTTTGGTCCACAGACTGTCGAGTTGCAGGTTGGCGTACAGACGTTCGAAGCCGACCTGTTCCTTGCCCGGCTCGCCGATCACCAGGCCCCACAGTGTGAGTTCAAGGCTGAACGGGTTGAGTTCGATGCGCTGCAGATGCGCCGGCACCGTGGCGTAGTTGGCCAGTTGCTGATTCACCACCCTGAGCGCAATGCCCGGCAAAATCAGGAACCCCAGCAGGCTGTAGAGGGCCAGGGCAGTCAACAGGGCGCCAATCGCGCGAATCAATCCTTTGGGCATGTGCGGCTTCATCTGTCTGAATCGGAGTGCCTTGGAGTATGGCACGCGATTCCGGTTCCGAAGTACATCGCACGAGACAGGATTGTTCAGATTTGTCTGCAATTTCTGTAGGAGCTTCCGAAGGCTGCTCCTGCAGGGGTAAAGATCAGAGCTGCAGAATCAGCGTCTTCAACGGCGGTTGTTGATCCATCGACGGGAAGTCCTGGCCCGGAGTCATCACGCTCCATTCACGCACCGGCCGCCCGGCTTTTTCGGCGCAGCGCAGCACTTGTTCGCGCCAGTCGTCCATGCTGACTTTCGCCAGATTGTTGCAGCAGATCAGCACACCATTTTCGGCGGTGGTCAGCAGGGCCGGCTTGAGCAGGCTTTGATAATCGCGCAGCAGGTCGACGGTGCCGAACGCGCTCTTGGCCCACGCGGGCGGGTCGAGGAGCACCAGATCGTACTGGCGCTGTTCCAGGCGCTGATAGCTCGGCAGTTTCTGCCCGCGACGCTGACTGATCGGCAGGCCGGCGAGTTGGCGGATCGCCGGGAAGTAGTCGGACTGGATGAATTCCATGGTCGGCAGTTGCGGATTGAGCTGACCGTTCTCGCGCCCCACCGCCAGATTGCCCTCGGCGAAATCCAGGTTGCACACCTCACGTGCACCGCCTGCTGCTGCGCTGAGGCCGACGCCGCAGGTGTAGGCAAACAGGTTGAGCACGCTTTTGCCCTTGGCGTGATCCTTGACCCAGCCGCGGGTGTTGCGCAGGTCGAGGAACAGCAGCGGATCCTGTCCGGCATGGCGTCCGCGCACACGATAATTCAGGCCCCATTCGTGGCCGACCAGATCGGCCAGCGCGGCGTCGTCGGCGCGGTAGACGCTGTCTTCACGGTCGATTCGCGAGTTGCCACGGGAGCGGTCGTTGTAGACCAGCAGGGTTTCAAGGCCCAGAGTCTGGTTGACCATGGTGTGCAGTTGCAGCAGGTCTTCGCGTGCCAGGGTCTGGTGGAAACTTTGCACCATCAGTTGCGGGCCGTAGCGGTCGATGGTCAGGCCGCCGGCACCCTCCTGGCTGCCGTGGAACAGCCGATAGCAGTCGGTGCCCTGGCGGTGCAGCTCGGCGAGCAGATCCTGGCGTTGGTCGAGGGCGGCGCGCAGCGCCAGGTTCAAGGAAGACATGCGGGCGCCTTGCTGGAGGGAATCGGGGCGCGGGAGTTTAGCAGTTTGGCAGGCAATCGAGGGGTTCCCATCGCGAGCAGGCTCGCTCCCACAGACGATCATAAGTCCTTGTGGGAGCGAGCCTGCTCGCGATGCTTTTGCGGCCTTACTGGTTCAGGCGTTTATCGATCAAGCCCTGCACCACGCTCGGATCCGCCAGAGTCGAAGTGTCGCCAAGGCTGTCGAGTTCGTTGCAGGCGATCTTGCGCAGGATCCGCCGCATGATCTTGCCCGAGCGGGTTTTCGGCAGGGCCGGGGCCCACTGGATCAGGTCCGGTTTGGCGAAGCTGCCGATTTCCTTGCTGACGTGGGCCAGCAGTTCTTTCTTCAGTTCATCGTTGGGCTCGGTGCCATTCATCGGTGTGACGAATGCATAAATCCCCTGACCTTTGACGTCGTGGGGATAACCGACCACGGCGGCCTCTGCAATGCTGTCGTGCAGCACCAACGCACTTTCCACCTCGGCGGTACCGATGCGATGGCCGGAGACATTGATCACGTCATCGATGCGCCCGGTGATCCAGTAATCGCCGTCCTCGTCGCGGCGGGCGCCGTCGCCGGTGAAGTAGTAACCGGGATAGGGCTTGAAGTAGGTGTCGACCATGCGCTGCGGATCGCCGTAGACGCTGCGAATCTGCGCCGGCCAGCTCGACTTGATCGCCAGCACGCCACTGCCGGCGCCCTTGATCTCCTTGCCGTGCTCATCGAGCAGCACCGGTTGCACGCCGAACATCGGCTGGGTGGCGCAGCCCGGTTTGATCCGCTGGGCGCTGACCAGCGGGCTGAGCATGATGCCGCCGGTTTCGGTCTGCCACCACGTATCGACAATCGGGCAGCGCTGTTCGCCTACGACGTTGAAATACCATTCCCACGCTTCCGGGTTGATCGGCTCACCGACACTGCCGAGCAATCTGAGGCTTTGTCGCGAAGTTTCCTGCAAGGGCCCGGCGCCTTCACGCATCAATGCGCGCAGGGCGGTGGGGGCGGTGTAGAAGATGTTGACCTTGTGTTTGTCGATTACCTGCCAGAACCGCGAAGTGCTCGGGTAGCTCGGCACGCCTTCGAAGATCAGGGTGGTGGCGCCATTGGCCAGCGGGCCGTACACGATATAGCTGTGGCCGGTGACCCAGCCGACGTCGGCGGTGCACCAGAACACTTCGCCGTCGCGGTAATCGAGGACGTACTTGAAGGTCATCGCCGCTTGCAGCAGGTAACCGCCGGTGGTGTGCAACACGCCCTTGGGTTTGCCGGTGCTGCCGGAGGTGTAGAGGATGAACAGCGGGTCTTCGGCGTCCATCGGTTCTGGCGGGCAATCGTCGCTGACGTCGCGCACGGCCTGGTGATACCAGAGGTCGCGACCTTCGACCCAGTCGACTTTGTTCTGGGTACGCTCGACCACCACGACGGTGCTGACATTCGGACAACTCTGCAGGGCTTTGTCGACGTTCTGTTTCAGCGGCACGAATTTGCCACCGCGCACGCCCTCGTCGGCGGTGATCACGGTGCGGCAGTCGGCGTCGAGAATGCGGTCGCGCAGGGAATCCGGAGAGAAGCCGCCAAACACTACCGAGTGAATCGCGCCGATCCGCGCGCAGGCGAGCATGGCGTAGGCCGCTTCGGGGATCATCGGCATGTAGATGCACACCCGGTCGCCTTTTTTCACGCCACGGCTTTTCAGCACGTTGGCCAGGCGGCAGACGTGGTGATGGAGTTTGCTGTAGGTGATTTGCGTCGATTCGGCAGGGTCGTCGCCTTCCCAGAGGATGGCAGTCTGATCGCCGCGCGTTTCCAGATGGCGGTCGATGCAGTTGTAGCTGACGTTCAGCTTGCCACCGGCAAACCAGGCGGCGTCGCCGGTCTTCAGGTCATAGCGCTGGACGGTCTGCCACGGCGTGCTCCAGTCGAGGAAGCGGGTGGCCTGTTCGGCCCAGAAGGTGCTGGGGTGTTCAATGGATTCGCGGTACAGGCGCTGGTAGTCGTCCTGACTCAACTGTGCAGCCCGGCGGACGGCATCGGCTTTGGGGAACGTGCTGATATCGAACATGACGGTTCCTTATTCTTGTTGTGCGACAAGGATAAAGATGCGCCGAGAGCGGAGAGGGTTCAATACCTGTAAACAAACACCCCCTCATGGCGAGGGGGTGTGTTCAGGGCTGGATCAGCCGCGGTGACGGCCGCGGAAGTAGTTGATCAGGCCTTGGGTGGACGGGTCCTCAGCGGCGGTTTCTTCGCTGCCGACCAGGCGGTTATAGACGCCTTTGCCCAGTTCCTTGCCCAGCTCCACGCCCCACTGGTCGAAGGCGTTGATGCCCCAGACCACGCTTTGCACGAAGACTTTGTGTTCGTACATCGCCACCAGTGCGCCGAGACGACGCGGGCTGATGCGCTCGACCACCAGGGTGTTGCTCGGACGGTTGCCCGGGATCACCTTGTGCGGTGCGAGTTTCTGCACCTGGTCTTCGCTCATGCCCTTGTCGCGCAGTTCCGCTTCGGCTTCCGGCAGGGTCTTGCCGAGCATCAGCGCCTGGCTCTGCGACAGGCAGTTGGCGTACAGCCACTGATGGTGGTCGGAGACCGGGTTGAAGCTGACGATCGGCACGATGAAGTCGGCCGGGATCAGTTGGGTCCCTTGGTGCAGCAACTGGTGATAAGCGTGCTGACCGTTGCAACCGACGCCGCCCCAGATCACCGGGCCAGTGTCGGTCGACACCGGGGTGCCGTCCTGACGCACGCTCTTGCCGTTGGATTCCATGTCCAGCTGTTGCAAGTGCTTGGTGATATTACGCAGGTAGTGGTCGTACGGCAGGATCGCGTGGCTTTGCGCGCCCCAGAAGTTGCCGTACCACACGCCGAGCAGGGCCAGCAGCACCGGCATGTTCTGTTCGAACGGCGCGCTCTGGAAATGCTGGTCCATGGTGTAGGCACCGGACAGCAGTTCCTTGAAGTTGGACATGCCGATGGCCAGCGCGATTGGCAGGCCGATGGCCGACCACAGCGAGTAACGACCGCCGACCCAGTCCCACATCGGGAAGATGTTTTCTTCGCGGATACCGAAGGCCACGGCGGCGGCATTGTTGCTCGATACGGCGATGAAGTGGCGATACAGCTCGGCTTCCGAACCACCCTGGGCCAGGTACCAGGCGCGTGCGGCCTGGGCATTTTTCAGGGTTTCGAGGGTGTTGAACGATTTCGACGAAACGATGAACAGCGTGGTCTCGGCGCGCAGTTTTTGCGTCAGCTCGTGGAATTCGCTGCCGTCGATGTTTGCCAGGTAATGGCAACGCACGCCTTTCTGGGCGTAGGACAGCAGGGCTTCGGAGACCAGCTCGGGGCCGAGGAACGAGCCGCCGATGCCGATGTTCACCACGTCGGTGATCGGCTTCTCGGTGTAACCGCGCCACAGACCGTCGTGGATGCGGCCCACGAGATCGGTGATCTGGTTCAGGACCTTGTGTACTTCAGGCATCACGTTGACGCCGTTGACCGACAGCTTGTCGCCGACCGGGCGACGCAGGGCGGTGTGCAGCGCCGGGCGGCCTTCGGAGGAGTTGACGATTTCGCCGTCGAACAGCGCCTTGATCGCGCCCTTGAGATCGACTTCGTTGGCCAGACCCACCAGCAGATTGCGGGTCTCGGCGTTGATCAGATTCTTCGAATAGTCGAGAAACAGTCCGCAGCTGCTGAGGGTGAACTGATTGAAGCGCTGCGGATCGGCGTTGAAGGCTTCGCGCATGCTGAAATCCTGCATGGCTTGGCGGTGATCTTTCAACGCTTGCCAGGCAGGCAGAGCGGTAACGTCATGAGGAGTGCGGTAGTACGCCATCGCTGCGGTTTTCCTTTTTACTTGAACGGCCTTTTGAACTCTGAAAAGACCTCCCCACCATGTTTGGGCGAGGGGGCAACTGCGTCGACACGATTACTTGGGCGCAGGGCGAATACAGTAAACCCAGCGCCGCGATCTGTCTTGGCTTTGTCTGACCTGTTTTCGGTACTTTTTTAACATTGATAACAGACGGGGCCGACAGACGGCGAGTAATGCGAGCAAGTCCCTGCTTATCGCGTGGCGTCGAACGGCAGGAAGTTTGCCCGATGGGCAGGTGCTCAGCAATACGGTCTGGAAGCGCGTGCAGACGCTGTGGGAGCGGGGTTGCTCCCACAGCGTTTGCCGGTGTTCAGGCGGGGGTATCGAGATTCAGGTGCAGGTTGTCGATCAACCGGGTGGTGCCGAGGAAGGCCGCGATCAGAATCACCAGATCACGATCCTCGGCCGTTGCCGGGCGCAGGGTCAGGGCGTGGCGGATTTCCAGGTAGTCCGGACGCAGGCCGGCGGCTTCCAGTTGCTGGCGTTGCGCCTGGATCAGGGCAGGGAAGTCGCGTTCACCTTGCTTGATCGACTCGGCAATGCTGCTCAGGGTGCGATAGACCACCGGCGCCACAGCGCGCTGTTCTTCACTGAGGAAACCGTTGCGCGACGACAGCGCCAGACCGTCGGCGGCGCGTACGGTCGGCTCGCCAATGATCTGGATCGGCATGTTCAGGTCATGCACCAGCGCGCGGATCACCGCCAGTTGCTGGAAGTCTTTCTGGCCGAAGATCGCCAGGTCCGGCTGGACCATGTTGAACAGCTTGCTGACCACCGTCGCCACGCCTTCGAAGTGCCCCGGACGGCTGGCGCCGCACAGGCCTTCGGACAGTTGCGGCACGCTGACCCGGGTCTGCCCGGCCATGCCGTCGGGGTACATTTCCTCGACGGTCGGGGCGAACAGCAGATCGCAGCCGGCTTCCAGCAGTTTTTCCTGATCCGCCGCCAGGGTGCGCGGGTATTTGTCGAGGTCTTCGCCGGCGCCGAACTGCAGCGGGTTGACGAAAATGCTCGCGACCACGAAGTCCACGCGCTGGGTGGCCTTGGTGATCAGGGCAATGTGGCCGCTGTGCAGGTTGCCCATGGTCGGCACGAAGCCGATGCGCTTGCCTTCACTGCGGGCGCGCGCCACGGCGGCGCGCAGTTCACGTACGGTTTTGACGGTGTTCATGCAGAGAATCCGTGTTCGATCCCGGGGAAAGTGGTGGCTTTGACTTCACTGACGTAAGCCTTCAGCGCGGACTGGATGCTGTCCTGACCCTGCATGAAGTTCTTCACGAATTTCGGCACACGGCCGCTGATCGACAGGCCGAGCATGTCGTGCAGCACCAAGACCTGACCGTCGGTATTCGAACCGGCGCCAATGCCAATCACCGGGATTTTCACGGCCTGGCTGATTTCAGCCGCCAGTTCGCTCGGCACGCATTCGAGCAGCAGCATGGCTGCACCGGCCTGTTCCAGCGAGATCGCGTCGGCGCGCATCTGGCGTGCCTGGTTCTCGTTGCGACCTTGCACTTTATAACCACCGAGAATGTTCACGGCTTGCGGGGTCAGGCCCATGTGGGCGCAGACCGGCACACCGCGTTCGGCCAGCAGGCGGATCGAATCCGCCAGCCACAAGGCGCCTTCGACCTTGACCATGTGCGCGCCGGCCTGCATCAGCAGGGCGCTGTTGGTCATGGTTTGCTCGAGGGTGGCGTTGGCCATGAACGGCAGGTCGGCCAGGATCAAGGCATCAGAGTTGCCGCGTTTGACGCTGGCAACGTGGTAGGCCATTTCTGCGGTGGTCACGGGCAGGGTGCTGTCGTGACCCTGCAGGACCATGCCGAGGGAGTCGCCCACCAGCAGCACTTCGACACCGGCCTCGTTGCAGGCGTGGGCGAAGGTCGCGTCATAGCAGGTCAGCATGGTGATCTTTTCACCTTTCTGCTTGAGGCTCTGGAGCGTGGTCAGGGTGATGGCTGGCATGTAAGAAATCCTCGTTCAGGCGCTTTGGAAACTACTGCGAGTAACGCGCGTGATTCGTCATCTATTCAGGCGCACGCTCTTTTGTCGTGCTTATAAGGCCTGGATTGCGCCCTTGTATGCCGGGTTGGCGGCAGCGGGACGCCTATAGTCGTGATGAGGCCTCAGGAAGTCAATTGCATGTGTTACCGCATTGTTACGAGGGGAGTGTTACCGGCGTTACTGATGCGATTCAGCGGGCCGGCGGGCCTGATCTGCGGGGTTTTTGTCCTACAAGAACGCAAAATGCGGGAGCCGGTTGGCTCCCGCATCAGCGGTTTGTGTCAGGCGTGGGAGAGGCGCTCGAGGCCGACGAACGGGCAGGCTGCGAGAAGATCGGCAAGGGTGCGGCCATCAGCCAGACGCAGATCTTCGGGCGCCAGTTCGGCCAGGGGATAGAGAACGAACGCGCGTTCCTGCATGTGGTAATGCGGGACTTTCAGGCGCGGCTCGTCGATCAGGCGATCACCGAACAGCAGAATGTCCAGATCCAGCGTGCGTGGGCCCCAGCGCTCAAGGCGTTCGCGGCCCTGATCGTTTTCGATCGCCTGCAAGGCATCGAGCAGATCAAGCGGGGCGAGCGCGCTGTCGAGCGCGGCAACCGCGTTGGTGTAACGCGGTTGGCCCGGCAGCAGCGAGTCGCTTTGGTAGAAGGCAGATACGCCGACCAGTTCGGTCTCGGGCAATTGCCCCAGCGCGTCGACCGCGCTGCGCAGTTGTTCGGCCGGGTCAGCCAGGTTGCTGCCCATGCCGATGTAGATGCGTTCCATGCCTTATTCGCCCGTGGCGCTCGGTGCGCCAGCGCGTTTGCGTTTGGAGCCGCTGCTGCGGCGACGCTTGCGCGGTGCGCCACTGGCGTCATCACCCTTGCCACTGAGGTCGCGGATCATGTCGCGACGTTCGCTGTCGTTGGCGTCCTGATAATCGGTCCACCATTCACCCAGGCCATCGGTCTGCTCGCCAGCGCTTTCACGCAGCAGGAGGAAGTCGTAGCCGGCGCGGAAGCGCGGATTGTCCAGCAGCAGGTCGGCGCGTTTGCCGCTGCGGCGTGGCAGGCGTTCCTGCATGTCCCAGATCTCGCGGATCGGCATGGTGAAGCGTTTTGGAATCGCGATGCGCTGGCACTGTTCGGCGATCAGTTCGTGAGCGCCTTCCTGCATGGCTGGAATTGGCGGCATGCCGCGCTCTTGCAGACGTAGCACTCGGGCCGGCAGGGCAGGCCACAGCAGGGCAGCAAACAGGAACGCCGGGGTTACCGGTTTGTTCTGCTTGATCCGCAGGTCGGTGTTGGTCAGTGCTTCGCTGATCAGCGTGTGGGTATATTCCGGGTTGTGTTCCAGCGCATCGGCACTGGCCGGGAACAGCGGCGCGAACAGTTGCAGGTCGACCAGCATCTCGAACGTGATCGCGCCATGACCGGAGAGGAACAGCTTGAGCACTTCCTCGAACAGGCGGGCCGACGGAATCTCGCGCAGCATCGGCGCCAGTTCGCGGATTGGCTGGACGGTGTGCTTCTCGATACCGAAGTTCAGCTTGGCGGCGAAACGCACGGCCCGCAGCATCCGCACCGGGTCTTCCTGGTAACGCTGCTTCGGGTCGCCGATCAGACGGATCAGGTGATTGCGGATGTCGTGTACGCCGTTGGCGTAGTCGAGGATGCGCTCGCTGACCGGATCGTAATACAGGGCGTTGATGGTGAAGTCGCGGCGTTGCGCGTCTTCTTCCAGGGTGCCGTAAACGTTGTCACGCAGAATGCGCCCGCTCTCGTTGCGCGAAGACTGGTTGCTGTCTTCGTCGTCTTCGTTTTGCGGGTGATTGGCGCGGAAGGTCGCGACTTCAATGATTTCGCGACCGAAATGGATGTGTACCAGCTTGAACCGGCGGCCGATGATCCGCGCATTGCGGAATTCGGCGCGAACCTGCTCGGGGGTGGCGCTGGTGGCGACGTCGAAGTCTTTGGGCGTGATGCCCAGCAGCATGTCTCGCACGCAACCGCCAACCAGGTAGGCCTGGTAGCCGGCGCCCTGCAGACGTTCGACGATGTTGACCGCGTAACGGCTGAATTGCGCCTTCTGCAGCGAGTGTTGGCCGCTGTTGAGGACTTCAGGCGTGCTACGGATGTGTTGCGTACGACGCAGGGGAGTTCGGAATGACTGGAACAGCTTCTTCAGCATGGGATGCACTGTTTGAAGGAATGTTCGGCCATACCAGAGAATGACCGCATGATGGGCCGGGATTCTAGCATTTAGTCGAGGGATGGTGTAGGACGCTGCCGTTTTGCGCTGCAAGCCGCAGGCTAGAGGGGGTGGAGATGCGTCAGAAGGGGGGATTTGCCAGAAAGGAGAAACTACAAGGGGAGCCGAAGCTCCCCAAGAAGTAGTTGCGTGCTCTTTTTATTATTGATTCGGGCTTCTTGTTTTTGTTGAGTGCCCTCGCCATGAAGCTTTTCCTTCATGACCCTCCCAATCGGGAGCCAAGAGCAAACGGATTGCTTTGGTCGCTGTGTTGCAGTGATCTTGCGATCCAACCAGTACAGGCTCTGTCTTAAGACAGTTTTTGTTGTTCTCGGCCTGGTCGTGGGGCTAGCCCCAAATACAACGCCTCTCCAAAAGAATCAGTTAGCTGCGCCTCTCGCCGTCTTGTTTTTATTGTGCGTGAGTCGATTCGTCTTATTTTTATTGTCTTGTGCATTGCTTGTTATTGTTCTTGTACCAAACATATAGCAGGTGCCGTGCCAACTTTTGAGAACCCCAATAAAACAAGGGGTTAGGTCGATATAACCGTTTTCGCAGGTCGAAAAAAAGCCGGGGTTTCGTTACCGATAACCCCGGCTTCTGTTACGTGAAAAGACTGAGGTAACAGTTTTTTCACCTCTTCAACGGTAGCCCGCACACTCGACAGGTAACGTTCAGCTCTCGCTGGCGACCCCGGTCTTGCGCCGTGGAATGCCCAGACGCTGACGGCGTTCCCACAGGCATTTGCGGCTGACGCCCAGTTTGCGCGCCAGTTCGGTCTCGGTCATGTGGTCCTGATGCTCGAGTACGAAATGCTGGAAGTAGTCTTCCAGTGACAGGTCTTCGGTCGGCTCGTGGCTGCTGTTGCTGGCGTTACCGGCCGTTTGCGCCGGCAGGCCGATGAATTCGTCGTCCTCCAGATCGCCCAGCTCGATGTCGATACCCAGCAGGTCGGCAGAGATTTCCGGGCTTTCGCTCAGAATCACCGCGCGCTCGACGGCGTTTTCCAGCTCCCGCACGTTACCCGGCCAGGAATAGTGCCGGATCGCCTGTTCGGCATCGGCGGCAAATTTCAGGTCGGTGCGGTTGATGCGGGCGCTCTGACGAGCAAGGAATGCATTGGCGATTTCGTTGACGTCGGCGCCACGCTCGCGCAGGGCCGGCAGTTTCAATGCGATCACGTGGAGGCGGTAGTACAAGTCTTCACGGAACTGGCCGATTTTCGCCAGGCTCTTGAGGTCCCGGTGGGTCGCGGCGATCAATCGGACATCGACCTTCTGCGACTGCACCGAGCCAACACGGCGAATCTCGCCTTCCTGCAATACGCGCAGCAAACGAGCCTGGGCTTCCAGTGGCAACTCGCCAATTTCGTCGAGGAACAGCGTGCCGCCGTCCGCCGCTTCCACCAGACCGGCGCGACCGGCGCTGGCACCGGTGAACGCGCCTTTCTCGTGGCCGAACAGTTCGGACTCGATCAGGCTTTCCGGGATGGCGGCGCAGTTCACCGAGATCATCGGCGCCTTGGCACGTTTCGACAGGTTGTGCAGGGCGCGGGCCACCAGTTCTTTACCGGTACCGGACTCGCCCTGGATCAGCACGTTGGAATCGGTCGGGGCGACTTTACGGATCTTGCCGTAAAGATCCTGCATCGGCGGACACGAGCCGATGATGCCGATTTCGCCATTGCTGTTATCGATCGCGGATTTGCCGCTGCCATTGGCCGATTTGGCGAGAGCTGCTTCGCCGACGGCAGGCGCCGACTGGCGATCGCGCAGGATCCGCGCGACAGCCTGAAGCATTTCATCGTGGTCGAAAGGCTTGGCGATGTAATCCACCGCGCCCATCTTCATCGAGTCGACCGCCGAGCGCAGGCTGGCGTAGCTGGTCATGATCAAAACCGGCGTGCCCTGGCCGAGCTTGATCAGCTCGGTACCCGGAGCGCCCGGCAGACGCAGGTCGCTGACGATCAGATCGAATGTGGGAATACTGAAGCGTTCTTGTGCTTCCTGCACTGAACCGGCTTCGCTGACCTGGTACTGGTTGCGTTCCAGCAGGCGGCGCAAGGCGGAGCGGATAATGGTTTCGTCTTCGACGATCAAAATGTGCGGCATTGATTCGATACTCTCGACGGTCTCAGTTCACAGCGGACGTCGCTTCGACATGGCGCGGCAATGTCACCCGGATACGGGTGCCGCGCTGGCTCTGAACATCAGCCGGGCTGTCGATGGTGATTTGTCCATAATGCTCTTCAACGATGGAATAGACCAGTGCAAGGCCCAGACCGGTGCCTTCGCCAGGATCCTTGGTGGTGAAGAAGGGTTCGAACAATCTGTCCATGATGCTCGATGGAATACCGCTGCCTTCGTCTTCGACGATCAGATCGACCGTGTGTTCGCCGGCTTCGCTCTTGACCCGCACCGCACTGCCCGCAGGCGAGGCGTCACGGGCGTTGGAAAGCAGATTGATCAGCACCTGGGCGAGCCGCTGCGGGTCGCCTTCGACCCAGTGATCCGGATCGCACAGGTTGTAGAACTGGACTTCGAAATTGCGCCGGTTCAGGGCCAGCAGGCCGATGGCGTCCTGGGCCACTTCCGCCAGACAGACGGGCTCGTCACTGTGTTGATGGCTGCCGGCGTGGGCGAAACTCATCAACGACTGGACGATGCGTGACACGCGTTTGGTCTGCTCGAGGATCTGGCCGCTGATTTCCGTCAGTTCGCCGTCTTCTTCGCGTTCTTCGCGAAGGTTTTGCGCAAGGCAAGCGATGCCGGTGATCGGGTTGCCGATTTCGTGGGCCACACCCGCTGCAAGTCGGCCGATGCTGGCCAGGCGCTCGGAATGCACCAGTTTGTCTTCGAGCATCTGGGTTTCGGTCAGGTCTTCCACCAGCAGCACCAGGCCACTGTTGCCCGGCGCGAGAGGCTCGTCGATCGCTGCTTTGTGCAGGTTCAGCCAGCGAGTCTGGCCGTCGAGGGCCAGGTGCTGCTTGTGCAAGTGCTCGTCGGGCAGGTGGATGAAGCCTTGCAGCAGATCTTTCCACGGATTGGCGATGGTGCTCAGGCGCGAGCCGACCACCCGTTGCGCGGCAATCCCGGTCAGTTCTTCCATGGCCTTGTTCCACATCAGGATCTCCTGATCCTTGGCCAGCGAGCAGACGCCCATCGGCAGTTCCTGCAGGGTCTGGCGGTGGTAACGGCGCAGGGCATCGAGTTCGGCGGCCAGCCCGGTCAGACGCGAGTGGTAATCCTCGAGGCGGCTTTCAATGAAGTGGATGTCTTCGGTGACGTAGTTTTCGCCGCCGGCCTTGTACGGCAGGAAGGTTTCCACCATGTCCTGGGCGACGCTCGGACCCATCAGCCCGGACAGGTTGGCTTCGATCCGGTCACGCAAGCGGCGCAGGGCATAAGGGCGGCGCTCGTCGAAGGGCAGATAAAGGTCGCGCAGGGCCTGTTCGACTTCTTTCTGCGCAGCCTTGGCGCCCAGCGGCTTGGCCAGTTGCGTGGCGAATTCCTGCGGCGAGGCTGCGTGCAATTCGCGGCGTTGTGGGCGACGTACGTTGTCCACCGCGCAGGCTTCGGCGGCGCTGGCCTCTTCGGGGCTGGCATTGGTGAACAGCGAAATCAGCGTGAACATCAGGACGTTGGCCGCCAGCGAGGCGATGGCCGCCATGTGCCAACTGGTGTCGTCCAGCACGTAGATCATGTTCAGCAGCGGAATATAGAAACCCTGCAGATTGCCGACCAGCGGCAACAGCATTGTCACGACCCACACCACAATCCCCGCCAGCAGACCGGCGATGAAACCCCGGCGATTGGCGGTCGGCCAGTACAGCACCGACAGCACACCTGGCAGGAATTGCAGGGTCGCAACGAAGGCGACGATGCCGAGGTTGGCCAGATCCTGCTCGGCGCCGAGCATCAGATAGAAGCAAAAGCCGGCCATGATGATTGCGACGATCAGCGCCCGGCGGGTCCATTTCAACCAGCGATAGATATTGCCCTCGGCCGGTGGCTGATAGAGCGGCAGCACCAGATGGTTCAGGGCCATGCCCGACAGCGCCAGCGTGGTGACGATGATCAGACCGCTGGCCGCCGACAGACCGCCGACATACGCCAGCAACGCCAGCGACTTGCTGTTGGCGGCGATGCCGATACCGAGGGTGAAGTATTCCGGATTGGTGGTGGCGCCGAGTTTCAGGCCGGCCCAGAGAATCAGCGGCACAGCCAGGCTCATCAACAGCAGGAACAGCGGCAGGCCCCAGCTCGCGCTGACCAGCGAGCGCGGGTTGAGGTTTTCGGTGAAGGTCATGTGATACATGTGCGGCATCACGATCGCCGAGGCGAAAAACACCAGCAGCAACGTGCGCCACGGGCCTTCCTGCAACGGGGTGTGCAGGGCGGCGAGGGCGGTCTGGTTCTGCAGCAGCCACAGTTCAAGTTGCTGCGGGCCGTCGAACACGCCGTATAGCGCGTAGAGGCCGACGCCGCCGAGGGCTGCCAGTTTGATCACTGATTCGAAGGCAATCGCGAATACCAGCCCTTCGTGCTTTTCACGTGTGGCGATATGACGGGAACCGAAGAAGATCGTGAACAGAATGATCAGCGCACAGAACGCCAGGGCTACGCGATTTTGCACTGGTTCGCCGGTGAGGATGCCGATGGAATCGGCCACGGCCTGGATCTGCAACGCCAGCAGCGGCAATACGCCGATCAGCATGAAAATCGTGGTCAGCGCACCGGCCCAGGTGCTGCGAAAGCGGAAGGCGAACAGGTCTGCCAGCGACGACAGTTGATAAGTGCGGGTGATCTTGAGGATCGGATACAGCAGCACCGGCGCCAGCAGAAACGCGCCGGAGACCCCGAGATAACTGGACAGAAAGCCGTAGCCGTACTGATAGGCCAGACCCACCGTGCCGTAGAACGCCCACGCACTGGCGTAGACCCCCAGCGACAGGGTGTAGGTCAACGGATGGCGAATGATCGCCCGCGGGATCATGCCCCGTTCACTGATCCAGGCCACGCCGAACAACGCGGCCAGGTAGGCGGCGCTGATCAGCAGCATCTGGGTCAGGCTAAAGCTCATCGGCATCTTTTTGGCTCTGCAGGATGAAGGTCACGACAATCAGGATCAGCCAGAGCAGATAAGGGCGATACCAGGCGCCCGTAGCGTCGATCCACCAATCCATGATGGCGGGAGAAAACAGGTAGATCCCCACGACCAGAAGCAGGACCAAGCGATAGATGTACATCCCGGCCTCTCTTTTTTATGCGCGTGCCCGAAAACGTGCGGCGATGGTAACGGATGGGCGCGCCACTGCAAGTGTCGTCACAGCAGTTGCGCTTCGGGCAGGGTCAGTGTGCGCGGGATTTTCAAGGCATCCCAGTGGACGCAGCCCCAGTTCAACAGTTCTTGCGGCGTGGCGTGGGCCAGTTCGGGCCCCGGGTCTTGCCCCAGTGCGCGCAGGGCCCGCAGCAACAATGGCGTGGCCTGATCGGCTTCCAGTGGTGGCGAGCGATAGGACTTGCCGAGCTTGTTGCCGTCCGGCTGGGTAATCAGTGGCAGATGCAGATAGCGCGGTTGGCGCAGGCCCAGCAATTCCTGCAGGTAGAGCTGGCGCGGTGTGGAGTCGAGCAGATCGGCACCGCGCACGATGTCGGTGATGCCCTGCCAGGCGTCGTCCAGAACCACCGCCAGTTGGTAGGCGTAGAGGCCGTCGCGGCGGCGGATCACGAAATCTCCCACGTCACGGCCCAGATGCTGGCGGTATTCGCCCTGCACCCGGTCGATGAAGTGGTATTCCAACTCCGGCACGCGCAGGCGAATCGCCGCGTCTTCCTGGCCATGGCCGGCATTGCGGCACAGTCCCGGATAAATGCCGTGGTATGGCTCCAATTGTTTGCGCGAGCAGGTGCAGGCGTAGGCGAGGCCGTGATTGAACAGGCTGTCGAGCACTTGCGCGTAGGCCTCGTGCCGATCGCTCTGGCGAACCATCTCGCCGTCCCATTCGAAGCCATAGCTTTCCAGCGCCTTGAGAATCGCCGCTTGCGCGCCCGGCTCTTCCCGGGGCGGATCGAGATCCTCCATGCGCACCAGCCAGCGACCGCCCACCGAGCGTGCGTCCAGATAAGAGGCCAGGGCGGCAACCAGCGAACCGAAGTGCAGGTGCCCGCTGGGGGTCGGGGCAAAGCGGCCAATATAGGCGGGGGAGGTGTTGGCAGTCATGAGGGCGATGTTACTTGAGAGTCAAAAAACGGCAGAAACAAAAACGGAGCGTTCGCACGCTCCGTTTTTCGTTCAGGCCGGGATTATTTGCCGACCTGCTTTTCCTTGATTTCCGCCAGGTTCTTGCAGTCGACACACATGTCGGCTGTCGGACGGGCCTCGAGGCGCTTGACGCCGATCTCGATACCGCAGGAATCACACCAGCCGTACTCTTCGTCTTCGATCAACTGCAGGGTCTTGTCGATCTTCTTGATCAGTTTGCGCTCGCGGTCGCGGGCGCGCAGCTCGAGGGCGAACTCTTCTTCCTGACTGGCACGGTCGGCCGGATCAGGAAAGTTGGCCGCTTCGTCTTTCATGTGATCAACAGTGCGGTCGACTTCCTGCATCAAGTCGAGTTTCCACTTGGTCAGGATCTTGGTGAAATGCGCACGCATAGGCGCGCCCATGTACTCTTCGCCCTCTTTAGGGACGTAAGGTTCGAAACCGCTGAGTGTCTGACTTGCCTGTTGCTTTGCTTGGGTGGGCATGAAATGGACCGCCTCTACTCTTGTAATCCATTGCGCAGGATTGCTCCATCACCGACACCTGCCGGCCCTGCGGCTGCAAGCGGGCGAACTTACCAGATCAATTCGACCCGCGCTACTCCCGGATGTCGAGCGCGTGGCCGAGGGGACTTGCAAATGTTTGCCAAGCCATGTCCGGCGGTGCTGCAAACCTGCTCAATCACTGATTTTAGTCAATCCTGGAGCGTACGCGCGGGTCGTTACAGTCCAGTGTTCTTGAGGCTGTGACCGCTGCGGGTTCTCGCTCGTTCCGGCAGATGGGTAGAATCGTTTCTTTTCCCCCGTTGAAGGAAGGCCAATGGCTCAGCCCTACAGTGCGCGCAGTCGTGCGATCGAACCGTTCCATGTCATGGCGTTGCTGGCGCGGGCCAATGAATTGCAGGCCGCCGGCCACGACGTGATCCACCTGGAAATCGGCGAACCGGACTTCACTACCGCCGAACCGATCATCCGCGCCGGCCAGCAAGCCCTGACAGCCGGGAAAACCCGTTACACCGCAGCCCGTGGCATTCCCGAACTGCGTGAGGCGATTTCCGGCTTCTATCAGACGCGCTACGGCCTGAACATCGATCCTCGACGGATTCTCATCACCCCCGGCGGTTCCGGGGCGTTGCTGCTGGCCAGTGCGTTGCTGGTGGATCCGGGCAAGCACTGGCTGCTGGCCGACCCCGGCTATCCCTGCAACCGACACTTTCTGCGATTGGTTGAAGGCGCGGCGCAGCTTGTGCCGGTGGGCCCGGACGTGCGTTATCAACTGACGCCGGACCTTGTGGCGCGCCACTGGGACCACGACAGCGTCGGTGCGCTGGTCGCCTCGCCGGCCAACCCGACCGGTACGATTCTGACCCGCGATGAGCTGGCCGGGTTATCCACAGCCATCAAGGCCCGTCAGGGGCATCTGGTGGTGGACGAGATCTATCACGGCCTGACTTACGGCACCGACGCCGCGAGTGTGCTGGAAGTGGACGACAGCGCCTTTGTCCTCAACAGTTTCTCCAAATATTTCGGCATGACCGGGTGGCGCCTCGGCTGGCTGGTGGCGCCGGACGCAGCGGTCAGTGAGCTGGAAAAGCTCGCGCAGAACCTCTATATCAGTGCGCCAAGCATGGCCCAACATGCGGCGCTGGCCTGTTTCGAGCCGGACACCATCGCGATTCTCGAAGAGCGCCGCGCCGAATTCGGCCGTCGCCGTGACTTCCTGCTGCCGGCATTGCGGGAGCTGGGCTTCGACATTGCCGTAGAGCCGGAAGGCGCGTTCTATTTGTATGCCGGTATCAGCCAGTTCGGCGGCGATGCCTTCGCGTTCTGCCGGCATTTCCTCGAAACCGAGCATGTAGCCTTCACGCCGGGGCTGGATTTCGGTCGCTATCAGGCCGGTCATCATGTGCGCTTTGCTTACACGCAAAACCTCCCACGCCTACAGGAAGCGGTAGAGCGTATTGCCCGTGGCTTGAAGAGCTGGCAAGGCTGATGCGCTTTCATCCTCCGCTCGAAGAAGGCCGGTTGATCCGGCGTTACAAGCGTTTTCTCGCCGATATCGAAACCGTTGGCGGCGAGTTGCTGACCATTCATTGCCCGAACACCGGCTCGATGCTCAATTGCCAGGTCGAGGGCGGGCAGGTCTGGTTCAGTCGCTCCACAGATCCGAAACGCAAACTGCCCGGTACTTGGGAAGTCGGTGAAACCCCGCAGGGCCGGCTGTTTTGCGTGAACACCGGACGCGCCAATGCACTGGTCGAAGATGCCTTGCAGGCCGGTGTCATCAGCGAATTGAGCGGGTTTACCGGGCTCAAACGTGAGGTGGCGTACGGGCAGGAAAAGAGCCGGATCGATTTTCGCCTCGACTACCCGACGGGCCCGGCGTATGTGGAAGTGAAAAGTGTCACGCTGGGTTTCGACGGCACGGCGGTCGCGGCATTTCCCGATGCAGTGACCGATCGCGGCGCCAAGCATTTGCGTGAGCTGGCGCATCTGGCCAGGGACGGGATTCGCGCGGTCCAGTTGTACTGCGTCAATCTCTCCGGCATTGAAGCAGTGCGTCCGGCCGAGGAAATCGACTCGGCCTACGCCGCTGCGCTGCGCGAGGCGGTGGCGTGCGGGGTCGAAGTCCTGGCGTACGGCGTGCGTTTGAGCCATGAAGAGATGGTGATCGACCGGCGCCTGGACGTGCTGCTCAACGGTTAAACATCGATCCACAGCCCTTGCGCGTCTTCACGGCAAGGGATGGCCGTCAGCGATTGCCCGGCGCACGGGCCGGCGACGCATTCACCGTCTTCGATCAGAAACAGTGCGCCGTGGGTGGCGCACTGGATCAGGCTGTTGCTTGGGTCGAGAAACTGGTCGGGCTGCCATTCCAGTCCGACGCCCCGATGCGGGCAGCGATTGAGGTAGACATAAGCCTGCCCCGCGCGGCGCACGGCGAACAGTTTTTTCCCGTCGATATCGAAACCGCGACTGCCGTCCTCAACCAGATCGGCACCCGCGCAAAGAAACTTCATGGCTATCCTCAAATGTCGGCTCGTGTCCGGATATGTCCGAGCTTGACGTTCAAATGCAAACAATTATCAAATGGCCGCCTTCACCCGTGGCGAGGTGACCGCTGCCGAGGATACTTGGCCTGCCGTCCCGATGTCCGGGAAAACATTTCAAGGAAGCTGTCTATGCGCCTGAGTACCCGCGTTGCCGTGCTGTGTGTCGGACTTTTGGTCAGCCACCAGGCTGCAGCGGCCGAGTTGCCGCAACGTTGGGTCAGCGCCGGCGGCGCGTTGTCGGAGTGGGTGAGTGCGCTGGGTGGCGAGGCCAAACTGGTAGGCGTCGACACCACCAGCCAGCATCCCGAGTCTCTCAAGTCGCTGCCGAGCATCGGCTATCAGCGCAGCCTGTCGGCCGAAGGCATTCTCAGCCTGCGCCCGGACATCCTGATCGGCACCGAAGAAATGGGCCCGCCGCCAGTGATTTCGCAAGTTCGCAGTGCCAAGGTGCAGGTGGAACTGTTTTCGGCTCAGCCGGATCTGCCGACATTGGAAAAAAACGTTACCCATCTGGGACGGTTGCTGGGCGCTGAAAGCCAGGCCGCGCAATTGCTGCAAAGTTATCAACAGCACCTCGATGCGCAAAAGGCCCGTGTAGCTGAAGCGCAGACTAAACAGAAAGCGCCGGGCGTGCTGTTGCTGCTTGGACATGCCGGCGGCAAACCGCTGATCGCCGGCAAGGACACCGCCGCCGACTGGCTGCTGCAGCAGGCGGGCGGGCATAACCTTGCGACCCACACCGGTTACAAACCGTTTTCCGTGGAATCCCTGGCCAGTCTCGATCCTGAAGTGCTGGTGTTCGCTGACCGTGCGCTAACTGGTGAGGCGGCGAAAGCGGCTCTATTTAAGGAAAACCCGATCCTCAATTCCAGCCGTGCGGCCAAGACCGGACGTGTGCTGGAGCTGGACCCGACGCTGCTGGTGGGCGGGCTCGGGCCGCGTTTGCCGGCAGCGCTGAAGGCCCTGTCTGACGGTTTCTACCCGGCCAAGAGCGGCCAATGACCACGCTGGTCAAACCCCGTGGCTTGTTTATCGGCCTGATCCTGCTGTGTCTGCTGGCGATCTGGCTGTCGCTGGCGCTGGGACCGGTCAGTCTGCCGTTGTTCGATACCTTGCGCGCAGCACTGCGCATGATCGGTGTGCCGCTGGCGCCGGACGGGCTGGAACAGGCTGAACTGATTCTCGGGCAGATTCGTCTGCCGCGTACGTTGCTCGGGCTGGCCGTCGGTGGCGTGCTGGCGCTGTCCGGGGTGGCGATGCAGGGGCTGTTTCGTAATCCACTGGCGGATCCAGGGTTGGTTGGCGTGTCCAGTGGCGCGGCGTTGGGCGCGGCGGTGGCGATTGTCGGCGGTTCGTTTTTTGGCGGACTGCCCGAGTGGTTCGGGCCTTACCTGCTGTCGGTGTGTGCGTTTCTCGGTGGTCTGGGTGTGACGGCGCTGGTTTATCGGCTCGGCCGCCGTAATGGGCAGACCAATGTGGCGACCATGCTGTTGGCGGGTATTGCCCTGACGGCACTGGCCAGCTCGGCGGTGGGGCTGTTTACCTATCTGGCGGATGACGCGACATTGCGCACGTTGACGTTCTGGAACCTGGGCAGCCTTAACGGCGCGAGCTATGCGCGGTTGTGGCCGCTGCTGATCATCACCGCCGGTGTTGCACTGTGGCTTCCGCGTCGGGCGAAGGCGCTAAATGCGTTGCTGCTCGGCGAATCGGAAGCCGGGCATCTGGGGATCGATGTCGAACGGCTCAAGCGTGAGCTGGTGTTCTGCACGGCGCTGGGCGTCGGCGCGGCGGTGGCAGCGGCGGGCATGATCGGTTTTGTCGGGCTGGTGGTGCCGCATCTGGTGCGCTTGCTCGCGGGGCCGGATCATCGGGTATTGCTGCCGGCATCGGTGCTGGCCGGGGCGAGTCTGTTGTTGCTGGCGGATCTGGTGGCGCGGCTGGCACTGGCACCGGCGGAGCTGCCGATCGGCATCGTCACCGCGTTCATCGGTGCGCCGTTCTTCCTTTATCTGCTGCTGCGAGGGCGTGCCTGATGCTGCGTGCGCACAATCTGCACATCCGCCGTGGCCGCAAGTCCGTTCTGGCCGATGTCAGCCTGCAACTCGAACCGGGCGAAGTGCTTGGCGTGCTGGGGCCGAATGGCGCCGGCAAAAGTACCTTGCTCGGTGCGTTGTGCGGTGAGTTGAGCGCGCACGAGGGGGAAGTGCTGCTGGACGGAGAGGCCTTGAGTCATTGGAGCGGCACTCAGCGCGCCCAGCGGCTGGCGGTGTTGCCGCAGGTGTCGACCTTGGATTTCGCCTTTCGTGTTGAAGAAGTGGTCGGCATGGGGCGTCTGCCTTACCAGAGCGGGCGGGTGCGCGATGACGAGATCGTCGCTGCCGCGTTATTGGCGGCCGATGCCGGGCATCTTAGTGGCCGCAGTTATCTGGCGCTGTCCGGCGGCGAGCGTCAGCGGGTGCATCTGGCGCGGGTGCTGGCGCAACTCTGGCCGGGTCAGGCGGGGCAGACGTTGCTGCTCGATGAGCCGACCTCAATGCTCGATCCGTTGCATCAACATACGACGCTGCAAGCGGTGCGCGAGTTTGCCGATCGTGGCGCGGCGGTGCTGGTGATCCTGCATGATCTGAATCTGGCGGCGCGCTATTGTGATCGCATCCTGCTGCTGGAGGGCGGGCGCCCGGTGGCGCTGGATACGCCGCAACAGGTGTTGCGCCCGGAATCGCTGAAGGCGGTTTTCGGTCTGGAAGTGCTGGTGCAACCGCACCCGGAGCGCGGGCATCCGCTGATCATCGCCCGCTGATTTCGTCATCGAGGTGAGGGTATGCGCGGGATTCTGCTGTTGGCGGTGTTGTGGCTTACAGGTTGCCAGCATGTTGCGGCGCCGCCGGTCGTGGGCGAGATCCGTGATCTGCGCAGCGGCGAGCGTCTGACGGCGCAGCAATTACTGACGCAACTGAGCAGACCGTCGCGGCTGATCATTGGCGAACAGCATGACAACGCCGATCACCATGCCCTTCAATTGTGGTTGTTGCAGAACCTCGAAGAAACACGACCCCAAGGCAGTCTCCTGTTGGAAATGCTGACGCCCGATCAACAGTCGCGGGTTGATGATGTGCGACATGCCGCAACGCCACCCACTGATCTTCCTGCAGCATTGGCCTGGCAGGACGGTTGGGACTGGAATCTCTACGGACCGATTGTTCGGTTTGCCCTGACACAATCCTGGCCAGTGCTGGCGGCCAATCTCGATAACATCGAAATTCGTGCGTTCTATCGTGATCCTCCGGTTTTGAGCGGTGAGCGCAGCAACGCCAAATCTGTGAAAGAGACGCTGTTGGAGCAGATCGGCGATTCTCACTGCGGCATGCTGCCGTCATCGCAAATGCCGGCGATGCTGGCCGTTCAGCAACAACGGGATCGGCGCATGGCCTCGCGTTTGTTGGCGGCGCCCGCGCCTGCGTTGTTATTAGCGGGTGCGTATCACGCGCGCAAGGATGTGGGGGTGCCGTTGCATGCGCTGGATCTGGGCGCGCCCGAAGCGCCGACGGTGCTGATGCTGGCGGAGCAAGGCAGCCAGATCACGGCGGCGATGGCTGATTATGTCTGGTACACACCGGCCACGCCGAAACAGGATTATTGCGCCGAGATGCGTAAACAGTTCAGTAAGAAATGACTTTTCCACAGGCAAAAAAAGACCCGGTAAAAACCGGGTCAAATAACCGTGATTAGCCTGATGAGGAGATAATCTGAGAGTCCGAACCAAGGGCTTTTCAGAATATCGACTGATCTCGCGATCAGTTGTGATAATCATAGCGATTCTCATTACCAAGTCAACTGCTGTTTTTTCATTTCTTTCGTTTTGTCCCGGCAATGGCGTAAACGCCCCGTGAATACGGGCGTCAGGTCTGGGCTGTGAGCTGCTTGTTGAGCTGGTCGATACGCCGCGCCATGCTTTCGATCAGGCTGTGGGCGATTTTCGGATTGGTGCGGGTCATGCTCAGAAACTGATCGCCGGGAATCAGCATTACCGTGCTTGCCTCCCGGGCTATGACCGTCGCGTTGCGCGGCTCGCCCGTGAACACAGCCATTGCACCGAATATTTCATCCTTGGGCACGTCGCCTACCTTGTGCCCGTTAACAAACGCTTCGGCGTGTCCTTCGATAATCACGAACACATGGTCGGCGTCATCGCCCTCACGAATCAGAACGTCTCCGGCTTCAACCCGCTTGAAACCGTTGGTGCTGCGAAACTCGCGCGGCTTGAACTCGGCAACGGCGTGGGCCAGCAGCGCCATTTGCCCGAGCAGGTAGCGCAGAAACTGCTCCGAGCGCGATGGTTCGCCATACACATGTTGAAACAAATCACTTCGGCGATAGGGCAGTAATGTCAACGGGTTGTCTGAGTACAGCGTGCAATCCGCCCATTCCGGCCCTTGTTGCAGACCGATCAAATCTCCCTCGTGCCAGTAGAACAAGCCTCGACCGCTGACTCGGCCGGTGATGACACCTTGCGTGAGCAAGAACAACTGATCGTCCGGCAAGGGTGCCAACAGATCATCCGTTGCTTCCAGTTCCAGCGCTGGCCCGCACGGCGCCAGACCTTCAAGCCATTGCGCAGGCAAGCTCTGCAAGTGATTGATCAATGCATCGGCCTGGGCCGATTGTTCCCCGAGCAGGTACATGACGGTCGGTACCCGTTAGTTCTTGTGGCGAGAGGAAATGGCTTCCAGCTGCTTGTTCAGCGCGTCCTTGCGTTCGGCGGGAATGTCGTTCCAGTGCACGTCCATCAGCGCCCCTTCGATCGCGTACAACAACACCTTCGACGCCCGAAACCCGCGAGTGCGCACGGCCCGGTAGGCATCCACCGCACCGAGGCGACGCAAGTCCGAGGCGCTATGGATGCCCACGGCATGCAGCCATTGCGCCGACGTCTTGCCAAGATTCTTCAGGTGTTGCAGTTCATCATTCATCAAGCCTCCTTGCGACGGCCGAATGGTGAGTGGGCGAGCTTCTCAGGAGTGTAGCCATCAGTAGGAAAAGCGTGGTTGTTTGGTCGGATTCGACGCAAACGCTTCTAAGAAACGTCAGCTTCCGCTGATGAATCAGGATGGGGAGGGCGAGGGAGAATTACCAATAGCACGCAGTCCAGCGCAAAGCGGGGGCGCTGGACGAGTTTGGGTGGTGCGAGGCTCAGCGGGTGCGATAACGCAGGCGCGTACCGAAATTCATCGACATCAGGATTTCGTCGGCACTCAGCTCTGGCGGGAAGTAGGCCCCGGAGATCTGCGCGTGGGCCAGGCTCGCGCCTTCCAGCGAGGCGTTGCGAAAGTCGATGCCGCGCAGGTCGGCGGAGCGGAAGTAGGCGTCCCGGAAATCCACGCCATCGGCGTTCAGTTCACGCAGGTCCAGGCCGCGAAAATCACCACCAACCATGTCGATCGGACCGTCTTTCGGGCGTTCATTGTTGAAACCTGTGATGTCGTCTTTGTGCAGCAAGGCATAAAGCGGGGTGTCGAGTAGTTTTGGCTGGCTCATGTCAAATCACCTGTTGGTTTTATGACGCCAGTATAGTGCCACTATTTGACGGCCGTGAAGCAAGCGAGGGCTTCACGGCCGAAATAGTTTCTTACAGGCCGGGCAGGCGCTGGCGAATCTGCGCCACGACGGTGTCCAGGGTCCCGGATTCATTGGTCTGCACGCGTTTGCTGCGCAGAATTTCTTCCGGGGTCAGGGCTTCGCGGTTGGCTTGTTGAGCTTCGATCACGGCGAGGGTCGCGTCGGACGGATCTTTTTTGTCTGCCTGACGAATCGCCAGCCAGCTCTCGATCACTGCCTGCGGAGCGTTGCAGTCAAGGATCAGGAAAGGCGTGCCAGTGGCTTCAGCGACTTTGGCGGCGTTGTCGCGTTGTTCGCGCTTGAGGTAAGTGGCATCGATCACCACCGGGAAACCGGCGTGCAAAATCACTTCGGCAATTTCATGCAGACGCGCATAGGTTGCAGTGCTGGCGTCGGTGCTGTAGATCCCGGCCTGAACATCATTGGCAACGGTTTGCTCACCGAACAGGCGCTTGCGCTCGACATCGGAACGCAGGCGGATCGCGCCCAGTGCTTCGACCAGACGCATGGCCACGTGGCTTTTGCCTACAGCGGACACGCCGTGGGTAATCGCCATGAAGCGCGAAGGAATGGTGCTGTAGCTTTCCGCCAGGTTGGCGTAGTTGCGGTACTGGCGCAGGGTGGTGGCACGCTGCACCGGAGTGGCATCGGCCGGCATGCTGAACAGTGCGACTTTCGCACGTACCAAGGCGCGGTAAGCCTTGTAGAAGTTCAGTACTTCCAGGCCTTGGTAGTCGCCGGTCAGTTCCAGGTACTGGCTGATGAAGCGACGGGCCAGGGATTTCAGGCCACGGTCTTCCAGGTCCATTGCCAGGAAGCCGGTGTCGGCCCAGACGTCGGTGAAACGGAACGGTTCGTTGAATTCGATGCAGTCGAAGATCACGACTTTGCCGTCGATCAGCGTGGCGTTGCCCAGGTGAATGTCACCGTGGCATTCGCGAGTGAAGCCGTCCGCCTTGCGCTGGGCGAACAGCGTTTTCAGGCGATCGAAGCTGCTTTCGGCCCACGCTTGCAGGGCGTCGAGTTGCAGAAGATCGTTCTTGTCGCTGAGGAACGGCAGGATCTGTTCGAAGTTCTGGCGCACCGGCGCCATTACGCTTTCAGGCGTGCCGGCATCGTGTTCCGCCGGGACTTTCGGCGCGTTGAGGTGGAAGCGGGCGATCTGTTCGGCCATTGCGTCGACGTGCGCGGTGGTCAGCTCGCCGTTGGCTTGCAGGGTGCTGAGCAGGCCGCTCTGCGGGAACTGGCGCATTTTCAGCAAGTATTCGATGGCCGGGCCTTCGCCGCCCAGTTGCGGAGCTTCCGCACTGCCGGTTACGGGAATCACTTCCAGATACAAATCTTCGGTCAGGCGCTGGTTCAGGCGCAGCTCTTCACCGCAGAAGTGTTCACGGGAATCAAGGCCGGTGAAATCGAGGAAGCCGAAATTCACCGGCTTCTTCACTTTATAAGCGTAGGGACCGGTGAGCAGTACCCACGAGATATGGGTTTCGATGACCTGGAACCCTTCGACGGGATGCGGGTAGAGGGCCGGGTTTTGCAGGGCAGCGATCAGGGACTGGCTCACGGACGATCCTTCAGAGACTGGGAGAAATTCAAGGCGCTCATTATGGCCGCTCGCCAGCCCGACGCAAACCTCGGAGCGCTCCTGTTGAGTATGAATAAAGTGCGTATAATCCGCCGCCATGACTCGTACTCGATCCCCCCGTACCCCTAAAAAACCAGCTTCCCGGGGCCTGCGCCCATGGTTGGGCTGGGCCCTTAAACTCAGTCTGGTCGGCCTTGTGGTGCTGGCCGGCTTCGCCGTTTACCTCGATGCCGTGGTGCAGGAGAAGTTCTCCGGCAAGCGCTGGACCATCCCGGCCAAGGTTTACGCGCGCCCGCTCGAGCTGTTCGTCGGACAAAAGCTGAGCAAGGACGATTTCCTCACCGAACTCGATGCCCTGGGCTATCGCCGCGAAGCCGTGAGCAACGGTCCCGGCGCGGCGGCGGTCAATGGCAATACGGTTGATCTGAATACCCGTGGCTTCCAGTTCTATGAAGGCCTCGAGAAACCGCAGCCGGTGCGCGTGCGTTTCTCCGGCGATTACGTGGCCGAACTCTCGGCGACCAACGGTTCGAAGCTCTCCGTGGTACGCCTGGAGCCGCTGATGATCGGCGGTATCTACCCGAAAAACCTTGAAGACCGGATTCTGATCAAGCTCGATCAGGTGCCGCCGTATCTGCTGGAAACCCTGGTCGCCGTGGAAGACCGGGATTTCTACAGCCACTGGGGCGTGTCGCCGAAATCGATCGCCCGTGCAGTCTGGGTCAACACCTCGGGCGGCAAGATGACTCAGGGCGGCAGTACGCTGACCCAGCAACTGGTCAAAAACTTCTACCTCACCAACGAACGCAGTCTGACCCGCAAGCTCACCGAAGCGATGATGGCGATGCTGCTCGAGCTGCATTACGACAAAAAGGAAATCCTTGAGGCGTACCTCAACGAAGTCTTTGTCGGTCAGGATGGTCAGCGGGCGGTGCACGGTTTCGGTCTGGCGAGCCAGTTCTTCTTCGCTCAGCCTTTGTCCGAGCTGAAACTGCATCAGGTCGCGCTGTTGGTCGGCATGGTCAAAGGTCCGTCCTATTACAACCCGCGTCGCAACCCGGAGCGTGCGCTGGAACGACGCAATCTGGTGCTCGACGTGCTGGAGCAGCAGGGCGTCGCTTCTGCCGAACAAGTCGCCGCTGCGAAGAAAATGCCGTTGGGCGTGACCACACGCGGCAAGCTGGCCGACAGCTCGTTCCCGGGCTTCATCGATCTGGTCAAACGCCAGTTGCGTGAAGACTATCGCGACGAAGACTTGACCGAAGAAGGCCTGCGGATCTTCACCAGTTTCGATCCGATCCTGCAGATGAAAGCCGAAGCGTCGGTCAACGACACCTTCAAGCGTCTGTCCGGCCGTAAAGGTTCCGACGACGTGGAAGCGGCGATGGTCGTAACCAACCCGGAAACCGGTGAGGTCCAGGCCATGATCGGCAGCCGTCAGGCGAGTTTTGCCGGGTTCAACCGGGCGCTGGATGCGGTGCGGCCGATCGGCTCGCTGATCAAACCGGCGGTTTATCTGACGGCACTGGAGAAACCAAGCCAGTACACGCTGACCAGTTGGCTGTCGGACGACCCGCTTTCGATAAAAGGCGCAGACGGACAGGTCTGGAAACCGCAGAACTATGATCGTCGCTCCCACGGCACAGTGTTCCTATATCAGGGGCTGGCGCATTCCTACAACCTCTCGACCTCGCGTCTCGGTCTGGCGGTTGGCGTTCCGAATGTCCTCAAGACGTTGGGCCGCCTGGGCGTGACCCGAGAGTTTCCGGCGTTCCCGTCGATGCTGCTCGGTGCTGGCGGCATGACCCCGATCGAAGTCGCGACCATGTACCAGACCCTGGCCAACGGTGGCTTCAATACGCCGATGCGCGGGATCCGCAGCGTGCTGACTGCCGATGGCGAGCCGCTCAAGCGTTATCCGTTTCAGATCGAGCAGCGTTTCGATCCGGCCTCTATCTACCTGATCCAGAACGCCATGCAGCGGGTCATGCGTGAAGGTACCGGCAGTTCGGTTTATAACGTGTTGCCAAGAACCCTGACACTGGCGGGCAAGACCGGTACCAGTAACGATTCGCGCGACAGCTGGTTCGCCGGTTTCAGCCAGGATCTGCTGGCGGTGGTCTGGCTCGGCCGTGACGACAACGGCAAGACGCCGTTCACCGGGGCCACCGGTGCGTTGCAGGTCTGGACCAGTTTCATGCGCAAGGCCGATCCGCTGCCGCTGGACATGCCGCAGCCGGACAACGTGGTGCAGGCCTGGGTCGATTCGCGTACCGGCCAGGGCTCCGATGCCAACTGTCCGGGCGCCGTGCAGATGCCGTATATTCGCGGCAGCGAACCGCCACCCGGCGCCTCCTGCGCGGGCGAAAGCCCGGCATCGGGCGAGTCGGTGATGGATTGGGTCAAGGGCTGGATGAATTAAGCAAAGAGGGTTTCAAGTGAACAAGTGGTTGATTCCAGCGGTGACCGCCGTGGCTTTGCTCAGCGGCTGCTCCACCGTACAGCGTGGTTCGATCCCGGTTGTGGATTCCGGCACCGCCGTGTCCAACAGCGAGCGTATTTCGGCCAATGGCGGTTTCCGTCAAACGACGGTGAAACGTCCTGCACAGGCCCAGACTCAGGCGATCCCGCAAGGCGATACCGGTGTGGTAGTGATGGTGCCGGGCGGCGCAGCGGCTTCGGCACCGATCAGCTCTTCGCCGATCGTTCCGGGCCCGGCATCCGGCGGCATCACGCCGGGGCCGTATAACCCGTCGGCGGTCGAGTCGGCGCCGATCAGCTCCGGCAGCTACAGTATGCCTTCGACGCCGAGCGGCATTCCTTCGGCCAGCAGCGGCGGCGGTCTGTCTGCCGATGAACAACTGGACGGTCCGGTTCTCGCGTTGTTGAGCACTGCGCAACAGCAGCAGGCCGGTGGCGACCTCAACGGCGCGTCCTCCAGCCTGGAGCGCGCCCAGCGTGTAGCGCCGCGCGAGCCGCAAGTGCTTTACCGTCTGGCGCAGGTACGTATGGCCCAGGGCGATGCGCCGCAAGCCGAGCAGACCGCTCGCCGTGCGTTGACCATGGCCAATGGTCGTCCGGACTTGCAGGCCAGTCTGTGGGAATTGATCGCTCAGGCACGTGAGAAGCAAGGTGATTCCGCCGGCGCCACTCTGGCCCGTCAGAAGGCCAAGGTTTCGCTGTGATGGACAGTCGTTTCTCCAAAGTCGCCGATCAACTGCTGTTGATCGAGCGTGAACTGCGCGCCCAGGGCTGGTGGGATGACGTCCAGCCCTCGGTCGAAGCCCTGAGCAGTGTCGAGCCGTTTTCGGTCGACACCCTCGATTTCGAGCAGTGGCTGCAATGGATCTTCCTGCCGCGGATGAAGATGATCCTCGAACAGGATCTGCCATTGCCCAATGCCTCGGGCATTCAGGAAATGGCCGAGATGGTTTTTGCCCAGCGCAATCTGCAGGGCAAGGATCGGCAGCTTCAGGTATTGCTCAAAGAGTTCGATCTGCTGATCACCGCTTCGCGCTGAACCGAAAACTGCCAGTGGTTACTGGCAGTTTTCCGCAATCTGTTTTTGTGCCTCCGCAGTACGTTGCTGTCGCTGTTCGTCGCTCAGCCGCCGCAATTCTCCCTCCACTTCCTCCCTCAAGCGCGGATTGTTCTGCAGTTGCGCGAGATTCGTGCGTGCCTGTTCGCAAAATGCCTTGAGCTGATTCTGTTGCTCGGCCACTTGCTTTTTTACCTTGTCATCGATGGCTTTCTGATCGCCCAGCGCGCCGCTGCCAGGTAATGCGGCAGGTATTGGTGCTGGAGATGAGGGCGTCTTCACGGCGGTGGATGACTGCCCTTGTGGTGGCTGTTGATCAAAATGGGTGACGCCTTGGGCATCGACCCATTTGTAGATCTCACCGGCCATACACCATGGGCTGGCGCCGATTAGCAGAGTTAATAGAAGCGTTCGCATGCTGATTCCTTGGCAAAACTGCGCAATTGAAGCTAACAGAGTAGCGGTTTCCAGGTTTTTTCTTGCGTTCTCATGTGCTTACCCACAATTAAGCACATAGACGGCTTGACTTGGAGAGGGCGAAACAGAAGAATCCAAAGTCCGCTGTACAGGGACTGCCAGAAGCAGACCCTCTCGGCAGATCATGAGGCGCATATCCGCGTCGACCTGTTACACCCGCAACGCGTTACCTCGCGCTGGGTGGGAAAGGCCCGCAACACTTGGGACGATCCCAATACTTGCTCAGTCAGTGCTGACGTAGTCGGCGACCACCGTCGCTCATGCTCTGCCGAGAAGTAAACCTATTAAGACCCGTTCGCTTTTTTGTGGACGGTATTCTGGCGTTTTAGAGGTGAACAACGTGGAGCTTTTATCTGGCGGTGAGATGCTCGTCCGCTTTTTGCGTGACGAAGGCGTCAAATATATCTACGGGTACCCGGGTGGTGCTCTCCTTCATGTTTACGATGCCCTGTTCAAAGAACCGGAAGTGACCCACATCCTGGTTCGTCACGAACAAGCGGCTACCCATATGGCTGACGGCTACGCCCGTGCCACCGGTAAAGCCGGCGTGGTATTGGTGACTTCCGGTCCAGGCGCCACAAACGCCATCACCGGTATCGCCACTGCCTATATGGACTCGATTCCAATGGTGATCATTTCCGGTCAGGTGCCAAGCACCATGGTCGGCACCGACGCGTTCCAGGAAACCGACATGATCGGTATCTCCCGGCCGATCGTGAAGCACAGCTTCATGATCAAGCACGCTTCGGAAATTCCGGAAGTCATGAAGAAGGCCTTCTACCTGGCGCAATCCGGTCGTCCGGGCCCGGTCGTGGTCGATATCCCGAAAGACATGACCAACCCGGCCGAGAAGTTCGAATACATCTTCCCGAAGAAAGCCAAACTGCGTTCCTACAGCCCGGCCGTTCGCGGTCACTCCGGGCAAATCCGCAAGGCGGCAGAAATGCTCCTGGCGGCCAAGCGTCCCGTGCTGTACTCCGGCGGTGGCGTAATCCTCGGCAACGGCTCCGCGCCGCTGACCGAGCTGGCGCAAATGCTCAACCTGCCGGTTACCAACACCTTGATGGGCCTGGGTGGCTACCCTGGCACTGACCGTCAGTTCATCGGCATGCTCGGCATGCACGGCAGCTACACCGCGAACCTGGCGATGCACCATGCCGACGTGATCCTGGCGGTCGGCGCGCGTTTCGACGATCGAGTGATCAACGGCGCGCCGAAGTTCTGCCCGAACGCCAAGATCATTCACATCGACATCGACCCGGCTTCGATTTCCAAGACCATCAAGGCCGACGTGCCAATCGTTGGTCCGGTGGAGAGCGTCCTGACCGAAATGGTCGCGATCCTCAAGGAAATCGGCGAAACCCCGAACAAGGAAGCCGTTGCCAGCTGGTGGAAGCAGGTTGATGAATGGCGCGGTGATCGCGGCCTGTTCCCTTACGACAAGGGCGACGGCAGCAAGATCAAGCCGCAGACCGTGATCGAAACCCTGTGCGAAGTGACCAAGGGCGACGCCTTTGTGACCTCCGACGTGGGCCAGCATCAGATGTTTGCTGCGCAGTACTACAAGTTCAACAAGCCGAACCGCTGGATCAACTCCGGTGGCCTGGGCACGATGGGCTTCGGTCTGCCGGCCGCGATGGGTATCGCGCTGAGCTTCCCTGACACCGATGTTGCGTGTGTCACCGGTGAAGGCAGTATCCAGATGAACATCCAGGAATTGTCGACCTGCCTGCAATACGGTTTGCCGGTCAAGATCGTCATCCTGAACAACGGTGTTCTGGGCATGGTTCGTCAGTGGCAGGACATGAGTTACGGCAGCCGTCACTCGCACTCCTACATGGAATCCTTGCCTGACTTCGTCAAGCTGGCCGAGGCCTATGGCCACGTCGGCGTGCGCATCACCGAATCGAAAGATTTGAAGTCGAAGATGGAAGAGGCGTTCGCCATGAAAGATCGCCTGGTGGTGATCGACATTTCGGTCGACACCAGCGAGCACGTCTATCCGATGCAGATCAAAGACGGCTCCATGCGCGATATGTGGCTGAGCAAGACGGAGCGTACCTAATCATGCGGCACATTATTTCCTTGCTTCTGGAAAACGAACCCGGTGCTTTGTCTCGCGTAGTCGGCCTGTTCTCGCAGCGCAACTACAACATCGAAAGCCTGACTGTGGCGCCAACCGAAGACCCGACCCTGTCGCGTCTGACGCTGACCACAGTCGGCCACGATGAAGTCATCGAGCAGATCACCAAAAACCTGAACAAGCTGATCGAAGTGGTCAAGCTGGTGGACCTGTCGGAAAGCGCTCACATCGAGCGTGAACTGATGCTGGTCAAGGTCAAGGCCACTGGCGCCCAGCGCGCCGAGATCAAACGCACCACCGATATTTACCGTGGACAGATCGTCGACGTCAGCGCCAGCGTTTATACCGTTCAACTGACCGGTACCAGCGACAAGCTCGACAGCTTCATTCAGTCCATCGGCACCGCATCGATTCTGGAGACCGTCCGCAGTGGCGTCACCGGTATTGCCCGCGGCGACAAAGTACTCAGCATCTAAACCAAATTAGCGAATGGCCTGAACGGCCTGGATATAAAGGGGAAATTCATGAAAGTTTTCTACGATAAAGACTGCGACCTGTCGATCATCCAGGGCAAGAAAGTTGCCATCATCGGTTACGGCTCCCAAGGCCACGCCCAGGCGTGCAACCTGAAAGATTCCGGTGTCGACGTTACCGTCGGTCTGCGTAAAGGTTCGGCCACCGTTGCCAAGGCTGAAGCCCACGGCCTGAAAGTGACCGACGTGGCTGCCGCTGTTGCCGGCGCCGACCTGGTCATGATCCTGACCCCGGACGAGTTCCAGTCCCAGCTGTACAAGAACGAAATCGAGCCGAACATCAAGAAAGGCGCCACCCTGGCCTTCTCCCACGGTTTCGCGATTCACTACAACCAGGTTGTTCCACGTGCCGACCTCGACGTGATCATGATCGCGCCGAAAGCACCGGGCCACACCGTACGTTCCGAGTTCGTGAAAGGCGGCGGTATCCCTGACCTGATCGCGATCTACCAGGACGCTTCGGGCAATGCCAAGAACGTTGCACTGTCCTACGCCGCCGGCGTGGGTGGCGGTCGTACCGGCATCATCGAAACCACCTTCAAGGACGAGACCGAAACCGATCTGTTCGGCGAACAAGCCGTTCTGTGCGGCGGTACCGTCGAGCTGGTAAAAGCCGGTTTCGAAACCCTGGTTGAAGCTGGCTACGCGCCGGAAATGGCCTACTTCGAGTGCCTGCACGAACTGAAACTGATCGTTGACCTCATGTACGAAGGCGGTATCGCCAACATGAACTACTCGATCTCCAACAACGCTGAGTACGGCGAGTACGTGACCGGTCCGGAAGTGATCAACGCCGAATCCCGTCAGGCCATGCGCAACGCCCTGAAACGTATTCAGGACGGCGAATACGCCAAAATGTTCATCAGCGAAGGCGCAACCGGCTACCCTTCGATGACCGCCAAGCGTCGTAACAACGCCGCTCACGGTATCGAAATCATCGGCGAGCAACTGCGCTCCATGATGCCGTGGATCGGTGCCAACAAGATCGTCGACAAAGCCAAAAACTAAGTCGTCGAACCTTGTATGAAAAAAAACGCGGCCTCGGCCGCGTTTTTTCGTATGGGCGGGCGCTTCTGGTATAAAGCTGCATCGTTTGTGGCCGAACCGTCGTCCCAGACACCTGTCGAAAATGTCCAATCCGTTGCAAGGTACTGTCCATGAGCGAACGTCCCGAAGAGCCGAACCAGGCTTCCGACGCCGAAAGCCTGCTGCCCATCGATGAGCACATCGAAGAAGGGCATGACGCAGAAGGTCGTAAAGTCCGGCATCGTGGTATCTATCTTCTGCCGAATCTGTTCACCACTGCGAATCTGTTCGCGGGGTTTTATTCCATCATCAACTCGATGAGTGCCCAGGCTGCCTTGAGTGCCGGGGACGCGGCGAATGCGAGCAAGTATTTCGCCTTTGCCGCCATCGCGATTTTCGTCGCCATGGTGCTTGACGGCCTTGATGGTCGCGTGGCACGCATGACCAATACCCAAAGTGCGTTCGGTGCCGAGTACGACTCGTTGTCGGACATGGTTGCCTTCGGTGTCGCGCCGGCGCTTCTGGCTTTCGGCTGGGCACTGGGTGACATGGGCAAGGTCGGCTGGATGGTTGCCTTCATCTATGTGGCGGGTGCGGCGTTGCGTCTGGCGCGTTTCAACACTCAGGTGGGGACCGCCGACAAGCGCTACTTCATCGGTCTTGCCAGCCCGGCTGCTGCCGGCGTTGTTGCGGGGATTGTCTGGGCGTTCAGCGATTACGGGATCCAGGGTTCGAAGATGTCGTTCCTGGTCGCGCTGATGGTAGCGGCCGCCGGCATGCTGATGGTCAGTAACATCAAATACAACAGCTTCAAGGAGCTGGATCTGAAGGGGCGCGTGCCTTTCGTGGCGATTCTGGCGGTGGTGCTGGTGTTTGCCGTGGTGTTCAGCGATCCGCCTCGCATTCTGCTGCTGGTGTTCCTCGCTTATGCCGCGTCGGGCCCGGTGCAGTATCTGTTGCATCTTCGTCGTCACAAACACGCCGAGTGATGTAATTTCCCTCATACTCCGCAGTCTATGGTGCATCTGTCCTCCAAAGCTGCGGAGTTGCCATGCTGATCAAAGTCCCCAAAGCGTCCGACTGCCATGAGTCGGACGTCACGCCTGAATCCATTTATCTCTCTCGCCGTCAATTGCTCGGAGCAACCGCGGCCGGTTTGGCCATGAGCACTTTGCCGCGCTGGGCCAGTGCCGAAGAGGCTGCCCGCTATGCCGATGTCGAAGCCGGAAAGGCGCCCGCCTGGTTTGCCGAGAAGTTGCCCTCTGTCAAATGGGGCGCGGTGAACGTGAAGGATGAGGCGATTACACCTTTCAAGGACGCGACCCATTACAACAACTTCTATGAGTTCGGTACCGACAAAGGTGACCCGGCAGCCAATGCCGGTTCGTTGAAAACCGAACCGTGGAGTGTTGTCGTGGACGGGGAGGTGGGTAAACCGGGGCGTTATGCTCTGGAAGACTTCATGAAGCCTTACCAGCTGGAAGAGCGTATTTATCGCCTGCGCTGTGTCGAGGCGTGGTCGATGGTGATTCCCTGGATCGGTTTTCCCATTTCGGCACTGTTGAAGCAGGTAGAACCTACTTCGAATGCCAAATACATTCGCTTCGAAACCTTACAGGATCCGAAGAGCATGCCCGGACAGCGTTCGGGATTCGCCCTGATCGACTGGCCCTATGTAGAAGGCTTGCGTCTGGATGAGGCGATGAATCCCTTGGCGATTCTGGCGGTGGGTATGTATGGCCGCGAATTGCCAAACCAGAACGGTGCGCCGTTGCGTCTGGTGGTGCCTTGGAAGTACGGATTCAAGAGCGTCAAATCCATCGTGCGGATCAGTCTGGTCAGCGAGCAGCCGAAGACGACGTGGCAGAGCATTGCGGCGGATGAGTACGGGTTCTATGCGAATGTGAACCCTACTGTCGACCACCCACGTTGGACTCAGGCGCGGGAGCGGCGATTGCCTAACAGTCTGTTCAAGCCGAATGTGCGTGATACGCAGATGTTCAACGGCTACTCGGATGAGGTCGCTTCTTTATATACAGGGCTGGATCTGCGGAAGAACTACTGATGCGATATCCGATCTGGCGTGTAGGCGTTTTCCTGGCTGCGGCGATCTGGCCGCTGTTGTGGTTCTATCAGGCTTTTGCGGATCTGCTTGGGCCAGATCCGGGGAAGGTTCTGGTTGATCGGCTGGGGCTTGGGACATTGGTATTGCTGTTGATCACCCTGAGTATGACCCCGCTGCAGAAACTTACGGGGTGGGCCGGGTGGATTGCTGTGCGCCGTCAGTTGGGGCTCTGGTGTTTTGCCTATGTGGTTCTGCATCTTTGCAGCTATATGGCGTTCATTCTCGGTTTCGACTGGTCGCAACTGGGTGTCGAGCTGCGCAAGCGTCCTTACATCATTGTGGGGGCTCTGGGTTTTCTGGGGTTGTTGGCATTGGCGATTACCTCCAACCGATACAGTCAGCGTCGTTTAGGTACCCGCTGGAAGAAATTGCACCGGCTGGTGTATGTGATTCTCGGGTTGGGATTGCTGCATATGTTGTGGATTGTCCGTGCTGATCTTAAGGAGTGGGCAATCTATGCCTTTATAGGTGTTTTCCTTTTGGCGTTGCGTATTCCTCCTTTGACCCGCCGGATCCCGCGTTTGATGGGTAAAAAGCAGGTTTTTCAGGAAAAGCGAAATTAAGGGTTGACGGCAGATTCTGAGTCTCTATAATTCGCCCCAATTCCGGCGCAGTCGAAACGGAAAACTCCTTGAGATTCAATGAGTTAAGTAGGTTTCGAAGGCGGGTCGCTTCAGTTCATCGAAGCCTGGGAGGAGTTGGAAATGCCGGTTTGTCTGGCGCTTTCAACGGTTCGATCTTCTCGGTCGAAAGCGGAGAAAAAGAGGTGTTGACAGCAGCGTGTAACGCTGTAGAATTCGCCTCCCG
>NZ_POHV01000046.1:0-40449 GCF_002884345.1 Pseudomonas sp. GW456-12-10-14-LB2 | reverse complement strand
ATTCTCGCCGAGAGCCATGGCCGAGTAGAGAGCCGAAGTACAAATTCGGAAATGACCTACGCGAAAAGCAGACGACATCACTTTGCTCGTCTGGACGAAAGCATTTTCGCGAAGAGAAAAAGAAGCGTCTCACCTGGTTGTCTGAAACGTCCGCAGTAAGCGGAACAATTTCAGACAACCAGATGAAAGCGGAACCTGGCCTCAGGAAGACAGGTAAGAGGAGCGGGTCAGACCCAGACGCAATGCATCGAGAAACTGAGTGCGCTCGCTGGCGCTGATGCGGGCACTGGCGCACTTGTCGCGGTAGTGGGTCATCAGCTCTTCCGGCGACAGGTGCACGTAGCGCAGCATGTCTTCGATGGTGTCGTGGGTTTCAATACCGGCGTGGTACACGCTGCCGTCGGCGTTCTGGTAAATGTTCACCGAGTCGGTGTCACCGAACAGGTTGTGCATGTCGCCGAGGATTTCCTGATAGGCGCCGACCAGGAATACGCCCAGCAAGTAATCTTCACCTTCGTTCAGCGCGTGCACCGGCAGGCTGGTCTCGATGCTCTGCTCGTCGACGTACTGATTGATCTTGCCGTCGGAGTCGCAGGTCAGGTCTTGCAGAACGGCACGACGCAGCGGCTCTTCGTCGAGACGGTGCAGCGGGATGATCGGCAGGACCTGATCGATCGCCCAGGTGTCCGGCAGGCTCTGGAACACCGAGAAATTGCAGATGTACTTGTCGGCCAGCTTGTCGTTGAGTTCGTCCAGCACCTGACGGTGCGAACGCTGACGCGCTTTCAGCGAGTTGTGCAGGCGACGGCACACGGCGAAGTAGCACTGCTCGGCCAGGGCTTTCTCGGCCAGGGTCAGTTTGCCGTCGGCGTACTGGGCGGCCACGTCGCTCATGTAGTGGGTGGCGCGCCAGTAGGTTTCGGTGACCATTTCGATGTCGGTCGGGCCGAGCAGGTCAACCAGCCACTGCACGGTTTCCGGCAGCGCTTCCTTGTTCTCGATCTGTGGCACGTCGTCGTTGTGCTTCTCGACGTCGGTCACCTGCACCACCAACATCGCGTGGTGGGCGGTCAGCGAGCGGCCGCTTTCGGAGAAAATGTGCGGATGCGGCAGAGCCTGCGCGTCGCAGAACTCTTTGAGCATGCCGACCACGACACCGGCGTAGTCGTCCATGTCGTAGTTGATCGAACTGGCGTTGCGCGAGTGCGTACCGTCGTAGTCCACACCCAGACCACCGCCGACGTCGATGTGATCGACCGGCAGACCGAGGTTGCGCAGTTCGCCGTAGTAACGGATCGCTTCCTTGAAGCCGTGCTGGTAGTCAGCGAGGTTGGCGATCTGCGAACCCATGTGGAAGTGCAGCAGACGAATGCCCTGATCCAGGCCCGCCGCGCGGAAGCGCTCGACCACCGACAGCAGTTGCGCCGCCGACAGGCCGAACTTGGATTTCTCGCCACCGGTGTCCGCCCACTTCGACGACGCCAGCGACGACAGACGCACGCGCAGGCCGACCTGCGGCTTGACCTTGAGCGAGGCGGCTTCTTCGATCACCAGACCGACTTCGGATTCTTTCTCGATCACGATGAACACGTTGTGGCCGAGCTTCTGGCCCATCAGCGCCAGGCGGATGAACTCGCGGTCCTTGTAACCGTTGCAGACGATGGTGCCGCCCTTCGGCGCCAGCGCCAGCACCGCCAGCAGCTCAGGCTTGGAGCCGGCTTCCAGACCGATGGAAACGTTCTGGGTGGCGATGATGTTCTCGATCACCGCTTCCTGCTGGTTGACCTTGATCGGGTACAGCGCGGTGTATTTGCTCTGGTATTCCAGACGCTCGATGTTCGCATCGAAAGCGCCGGTCAGCTGACGGACGCGGTCTTGCAGGATGTCGGGGAAACGCACCAGCAGCGGCAGGGACAAGCCACTCTTGCGCAACTGGTCGACTTGTTCGAACAGATCGATAGGCGAGCTGCTCGGGCCGTTCGGACGAACTTCGACGCGACCGGCGTCATTGATCGCGAAATACCCGGCCCCCCAATGGCGAATCCCGTAAACACTGCGGCTGTCCGCAACTGTCCATTGGCTGCCATCGTCTTTGCGTGTGCGTCGTACGGACATCGAAGTCCCCTATAAAGAAGTCATAGTGCGTCGCCTGATCTCAGGCCGGCGCAGTCTAAAGAATGAAAATGACGGTTCGTCAGCGGGGCGGTAGACCGCGCTGACAGCGTTGAGTTTAGAAACCGGTCATGAACAGGCTCTGTGAAAACCATGGAAACGACGTCAGGCCCAGAAACGCTGGAGCTGAATCAAGCCGCCGGTGGGTTTCACAGAGGCTGCTAGCCGCCGGACTTCTTCGCCTTGAAACCGTGCTTGACCAACTCGGCCAGGAGCAGCTCGACATGGTCGCCCTGAATCTCGATGATCCCGTCTTTCAACGCACCGCCGGTGCCGCAACGTTTCTTCAACGTTGTCGCCAGCTCCTTGAGTGCGTCTTCGGCCAGGGGCACGCCGGTGATGGTGGTCACCGTCTTGCCGCCACGGCCCTTGCTCTCGCGGCGCACGCGGGCAATGCCGTCGCCGGCCGGGATCACGGTTTGTTTGCAGATACAGGCGTCCACCGGCTTGCTGCATTCCGGGCAATGACGACCTGCGTCGGTGGAAAATACCAGGCCGCCCAGGGCGGCGAAGGATGCGGCTTTTTTGGCCACCGGCAATCCTCTCGGGAGGACAAAGACTGATCGCAGCCTTGGGCAAGGCTATCGACCGCGAAGCCCCACTCAGGCAGGGGCAGCGCTACTGTGCCATCGGCTCGTGAAAGCGGGCCGGCACAGCTTGAAAAGGTCGCGCAGTGTAACGGCAAAAACGCCGATTGCTAAGTGCCAATCGGCGCCAATTTATGTGTTCTTTGCGACGTCGCTTTGCTGAGCCTTCAGATAGCGTTTCAACGCGGCCAGAGAGTCCGGGCAATAAGGCTTTTGCTGGATTTCCAGCATGACCTGCGCGACCGGAATGAAGCGCGCTTCGAGCACTTCTTCCGGCTGCAGGATCAGCGGCCCGTCCCACACCGCCGAAAACGCCGAACACCACAGGCGATTGCCGGTGTCTTCGAAGTAGAAATGGTCGTGGGCCGTCAGCTCGACGCCGCTCACCCCCAACTCTTCCTCCAGTTCACGGGCCGCCGACTCGGCGTACGTCTCGTTCGCCTGCACCATGCCGCCTGCCGCCACGTCCCAGTAACCGGGATAAATGGCTTTGCTCAACGTGCGCCGATGCACGCAAAGTTCACCGGCGGAGTTGAACAGCATGATGTAGGTGCCACGGCCGATCAGCCCGCGCTCGCGCAGGTCGGCGCGCACCAGGGAACCGAGCAGGTTGTCCTGCTCGTCGACCCACGCAATCTGCTCGGCATCCGAGGCGGCGCGGTGGGCCGCCTCTCTGGCGCTCTCGTCCATGACTCAGCCCTGATTGAGCAGTTGACGCAAATCGATCACGGCGGCGTTGGCCCGGGAAATGTAGTTGGCCATCACCAGCGAGTGGTTGGCCAGCACACCGAAGCCGCTGCCATTGAGGATCATCGGGCTCCAGACCGGCTCCTGGGAGGCTTCCAGCTCACGAATGATCTGACGCACGCTGACGGTCGCGTTCTTCTTCGCCAGCACGTCGGCGAAATCGACCTCGATTGCGCGCAGCAGGTGCGACAGCGCCCAGGCCTGGCCGCGGGCTTCGTAGAACACGTTGTCGATCTGCATCCACGGAGTCTCGACGACTTCCTCGTCGACCTGCGGCACTTCACCCACCGCCGGCACTTCGGTTTTCAGCGCGGTGTTGAGCTTGACCCGGCCAACGCTGGCCGACAGCCGTTGCGACAGCGAACCGAGACGGGTGCCAACATCGCCCAGCCAGTTGTTCAGGTTGTCGGCGCGGGCGTAGAACAGCGCGTTTTTCTGGGTCGGGTCGGACAGGCGCGCCTGATAACGGCTCAGGGAATTGATGCCTTCCTGATATTCCGACTCGCTGGACGGCAGGATCCAACTCTTGTTGTCGAAGTTGAAGCGCGGCTCGGCCTTGGCCAGGTCGGCGTCTTCAGCCGATTGCGACTGCGAGCGGGCGAAGTCCTTGCGCAGGGCGCGGGTCAAATCGCGAACCTGCACCAGCACGCCGTATTCCCAGCTCGGCATGTTGTCCATCCACAGGCCCGGCGGGAAACGGTCGTTGGAAATGTAGCCGCCCGGCTTGTCGAGCAACGTGCCGGCAACGGTTTTCAGGGTTTCGACGGTGGTGTAGCCGACCACCATCTGCTTGCCCTCTTTCTCGGCGGCAACCTGAGCGTTCTGCGCCACGGGAAACAGCGCCGGCTCCTGGCTCCAGTACCAGCCAAGGGCAATAGTCACCAACAGGTAAATGGCGACCAGCGTGGCCAGCGCCCGGCTGAACAACAGCCCGCCGACATAGCTGCGGGTGGCCGACTTGGGCTCGGCGGCACGTTCAGGCGCGCTGCCCGCGCGGTTCTTCCAGTCCAGCATGGCGATATCCTTTCAATCTTGGGTTCAACGGTTCGACCACAACCATACAACAACGTGCCTCGACCGGGCACCCGTCAATATTGACAGGCGTTATCTCGCTACCCGACACGAGGCCTGTACAGACCGCCCTAAGGGATTCCCCGATATCCAATTCACCACCAATTCGATGCCGATACCCGCAACGCGACAGCACAAACACCCTGCCCCACCTTTCTCATACTCCGATAAATTCACCGGCGTACAGATCGGCAAATGTCCGGTAGATGGGGACTTCCGCGACGATCAGGGTCAAATTGAAACCCGGGAGTCAGAAACTGAATGATGTCGTACCGCAGATTATTGACGTACGACACTCATGTAAGGGAAAAGAGGTGCTAGCATAGAGCCACCAGTCGATCTCAGCATGCACCCTAACTAGTAGTCAGGATATGACCGAGCCAGAAGACCCCAGCCGTGAGCGCCTCAAGCACCACTTTGCCCAGCGGGTAATTCATCAGGCACGTCAGATTCTTGAGATATGGCAGCGCCTGCAACGCAGTGAGTGGTCCACTGCCGATCTCGCCGAACTGAGCGAGGCCAATTTGCGCCTGCTGCGTTTTGCCGAGCGTTTCGAACAGCCCGAACACACGCAGCTGGCCCGCCACATCAGCCAGTCGCTGGACGCGGTGGACGCCAATCGCGGACGCCTGAGCAGCGGCCTGATCACCGATCTCAACCGTTTGATGCAGCGTCTGTCGCGCACCGGCCTGCGCCATGGCGATCAGCTTGATCAAACCTTCCTGCCGCCCCTGCGCAAACCGATCTACGTGATGCTGCAGGATCACGACCGCGCCGAGCGGCTGGCCAAACAGCTGGAGTTTTTCGGTCTGAGCGCCCAGGCGCTGGACAGCGTGTCGGCGTTTCGCTCGTCGATGGTCGAGCGCCTGCCGGCCGCGATCGTCATGGACGTGGATTTCAGCGGCGTCGGCGTCGGCCTGAAACTCGCCGCCGAAGCCCAGCAAGGTCTGGAAGAACCGCTGCCCCTGCTGTTCTTCAGCCTGCACGAAACCGACACCCCGACCCGCCTCGCGGCAGTGCGCGCCGGTGGCCAGGAATTCCTCACCGGCACCCTCGAAGCCTCGAGCCTGCTGGAGAAGATCGAGGTCCTGACCTGCGTCGCCCAGTACGAACCCTATAAAGTGCTGATCATCGACGACTCCCGCGCCCAGGCCCTGCACACCGAACGCCTGCTCAACAGCGCCGGGATCGTCACCCGCACCCTGATCGAACCGATCCAGGCCATGGCCGAGCTGGCGGACTTCCAGCCGGACCTGATCATCCTCGACATGTACATGCCGGCCTGCACCGGCACCGAGCTGGCCAAGGTCATCCGTCACAACGACCGCTATGTCAGCGTGCCGATCATTTATCTGTCGGCCGAGGACGATCTGGACAAACAGCTCGACGCCATGAGCGAAGGCGGCGATGACTTCCTGACCAAGCCGATCAAGCCGCGCCACCTGATCACCACCGTGCGCAACCGCGCCGCCCGTGCGCGTAACCTGAAAGCACGGATGGTCCGCGACAGCCTCACCGGCCTGTACAACCACACGCACATTCTGCAATTGCTCGAAGACTGCTCGTTCCGCGCCCGCCGCGAGAACAAGCCGTTGAGCTTTGCGATGCTCGACATCGACCACTTCAAGCGGGTCAATGACAGCCACGGCCATCCCATGGGCGACCGGGTGATCAAGAGCCTGGCGCTGTTTCTCAAGCAGCGTCTGCGCAAGACCGATTTCATCGGTCGTTACGGCGGCGAAGAATTCGCCATCGTCATGCCGGACACCGATATAGAAGCGGCGCACAAAGTGCTCGACGAGATCCGCCAGCGCTTTGCCGAGATTCACTATCCGGCCCAGCCGCAGGATCTGTGGTGCACCTTCAGCGCCGGCGTGGTGGAAATGCACGACGACTCCGACAGCCTGATGATGGCCAGCCAGGCCGACGAGGCGCTGTATCGCGCCAAGGGCGAAGGACGCAATCGGGTGCAGACCGCGCGCGACTCAAAGCAAAGTGCCACTTTTTCATCGGATTCGACCCAATCGGTCATAACCCTGTAACAGAACCGCAATAAATTCAGGCGCTTACCATTCTGCCGTTGGTAGCCGTCATGCGCCTGAAGTTGCTCACCAATCTCAATACTCTGTTGCTGGTCGCCGTCTGCGTGGCCCTCGGCGCCACGCTGTGGTGGTCGCAGAAAGCCCTGGAGCGCCCGTATCTGTTGATGGAGCGATACCTGGGGCTGTCGCAGCAATTTCAGAATGACGTGGCACGCAACGTCGAGGATTACCTCGCCAGCGGCGACGCCCTGCGCCTGAGCAGAGCCAGCCAGGCCATCGATCAGTTGCAGAAGGAGCTCGACGAGCTGCCGCCGGCGCTGGCCGACACCTTGCGCCCGAGCCTCACCGGCCTCGATGAATTCAGCAAGACCGACCTGCTGGCCGCCGGCAAACTGGCCGGCGATCCGCAGGCCCTGCTGTTGCAGGCCGAGCGCGAATTGAGCGCCAGCCTCGATCAGCTCAGCACGTATGCAGGCGGCAACGCGACCTATCTCACGCCTCTGCTCGTTGCCTCTCAACATCTGGGCAAACTGTCGCTGGCCCGAGACAAACTGGTCAGCAGCGGGCGCAGTGAACTGGCCGCCGATGTCGAACGCGAAGTCAGCAACATCCGCGCCCAGGCCCAGACGATCGATGCCCTGCCCTTGCTCGGCGTGGTCGCCAGCAGTGAATCCGGCAGCGACGATTTCGCCGCGATGATGGGCATCGAAAGCACGGAAAAAGCCGCTGCCGAAGATGCTGGTGTCGGCCTCAAACGCGAGCTCAACAGCCTGCTGGGGCGTTACCCGGCGGAGCTGGCGCGCACCCGCGAGCAGATCCAGAAACGCACCGACCTGAGCACCGCGACCCACCAGAAAATCGCCGCCGTGCAGCAAGCCATCGCCGGTCTCGAACCGGTGGTGCGCGCCCAGCACGGGCAGATCCAGGGTGAAGTGCGGCTGATGCAAGGCGTGATGATCGGCCTGATTCTGCTGATCGCGCTGCTGATCGACACCCTGCAGCGACGCCTGGCCCGCACCCTGACCAACCTCGCGCCGGCGCTGTCGACCTGGGCCGAAGGCGATTTCAGCCGCGACATTCATCTGGGCAAGACCAACCGCGAACTGCACGACATCGAAGCCTCGCTCAATCGCCTGCGCGCCTATCTGGTGGATCTGGTCGGGACGATTCGCGGCAATGCCGAGCAAGTGGCCGGCAGCAGCCGCACCCTCGCCGAGCTGAGCAATGACTTGCACAGCGGCGCCGAACATCAGGCCGGCGATACCGCGCTGATCCGTGACTCCCTCGGCGAACTGGAAGCGACCATCCAGCAAGTGGCCGGCGATGCGCGCCAGGCCGCCGACGCCAGTCGCCATGCCGGGCTGGCCGTCGAACACGGGCAACAAGTGATCGGCCAGAGCCTCACCGGCTTGCACGCGCTGGTCGGCGAAGTGCAAGGCAACGCGCAGATGATCGAACACCTGGCCGAAGAATCGGCAACCATCGGCGGCGTGCTGACGGTGATCCGCTCGATTGCCGACCAGACCAACCTGCTGGCGCTCAACGCGGCGATCGAAGCCGCTCGGGCCGGGGAAATGGGCCGTGGGTTTGCCGTGGTGGCCGAGGAAGTGCGCTCGCTGGCGCAACGTACCGCCGGCGCCACCGCCGAAATCCAGACCCTGATCGCCGGCCTGCAAACCGCCGCCCGGCAATCGGTCGAGGGCATGCGCGCGCAGGTCGAACACGCCGAGGCCACGGCCAATCAGGCGCAATCGGCGGACGGTGCGCTGGACAAGATTGTCGGCGCGATCCAGACCATCTCCGACACCGCGATCCGCATCGCCGACATCACCGCGCAACAGAGCGGTGCGGTCAGCGAGATCCGCGATCACAGCGAACGGATTCACCAGTTGGGCGGGGACAATCTGCTGCGCATCGGCCAGGGCCGCGAGCAAGGCGAGAACCTGCTGTTGCTGGGCGGTCAGCTGCACACCGCCGTGCAAGCGTTCCGCGTGTGACACACAGCGCAGGGCCAAGTCCGCTATCATTCCCGCACCTTTGATTCGCGAGATTGTCATGCGCCGTCTGCTCTGCCTGCTGTTTTTCGTCTTCGCCCTGCCGGCCGGAGCCGCCGGTCTGTTCGACAGCAAACCCAGCGCCACACTGGGCTCGGTCAACAACAGCGCCGATTTCCTGCCGGTGCGTGAAGCCTTTCAACTGAGCCTGGTCGAGAGCACGCCGCAATCGGTCAAACTGCGCTTCGTCGCCACCGAAGGCTATTACCTCTACCGCCATCGTTTCCAGTTTCGTGCCGAGCCTGCCGAGGTAAAACTTGGCGCCGCACAATTGCCGCAAGGCGAACAGAAACACGACGAGTACTTCGGCGACGTCGAGGTCTATCACGGCATCCTCGATGTAGAACTGCCGCGCAATGATCCCCGGGCTTTCACGCTGGCCGTCACCTATCAGGGCTGCGCCGACAAGGGTTTGTGCTACCCACCGGAAACCGAACGCCTGAGCATCGAGGGCAACGCAGCGGCGAATGACGCGCCCGCTCCGGTGACGGGTTGGGACTGGCGTGATCTGGCGCTGTTTTTCCTGGCAGGCCTGGGCTTGACCTTCACGCCTTGTGTATTGCCGATGCTGCCGATCCTGTCCGGCGTGGTGTTACGCGGTCAGGTCGGTGGTTTGCGTGGCTTCAATCTGTCCCTCGCTTATGTGCTGCCGATGGCTGCGTGCTTCGCGCTGCTTGGGGCGCTGATGGGGCTGTTCGGCGCGCAACTGAATTTGCAGGCGCGGCTGCAGTCAGCGTGGGTGCTTGTGCCGTTCGCGATGTTCTTTGCGGTGTTCGCGCTGGCGATGTTCGGCGTATTCGAGCTGAAACTGCCGCACTTCATCAGCAGCCGTCTCGACCGGATCGCCGGCCGCACTGAAGGCGGCTCGCTGTGGGGTGCCGCGGTATTGGGTGTGGTGTCGAGTCTGCTGGTATCGCCATGCGTTTCCGCCCCGCTGGCCGGCGCGCTGCTTTATATAAGCGCCAGCGGCGATGCGCTGGGCGGCGGCCTGAAGCTGTTCATGCTCGGGCTGGGCATGGGCGCACCGCTGTTGCTGGTGGCTACCGGCGGCGCGGCGTGGCTGCCGAAAAGCGGGCCGTGGATGATGTACGTGAAGAATGGCATCGGCGTGTTGCTGCTCGGGCTGGCCATCGGCCTGCTCAGCCGGGTGGTGCCGGGGCAGATCACCTTGCTGCTGATCGGCTTGCTGGCTGGTGGCGTTGGCCTGTTCCTCGGTGCTCTGGAATTTGTCTACAAACCGCCGCGCAAACGCCTCGGCCAGCTGCTCGGCCTGTTCCTGCTGTTTTATGCGCTGGCCTGCTGGTACGGCGCGTTCAGCGGGCAGACCGACCCGTTGAATCCGATAGCCCCGGCACGCCTTGCCGACAGCGGCTCGACTGCGCAAAACAGCGGTTCGTGGCAGACCGTCAGCACCCCGGCGGAACTGGATCGAGTGCTGCTCGAAGCGAAAACCGTCGGCACCCCGCTGCTGCTCGACTGGTACGCCGACTGGTGCATCAGTTGCAAAGTCATCGAACACGAAGTGCTCAATGACGCGACAGTCGTCGATCGGCTCAAGGGCTATCGACTGATCCGCTTCGACATCACCGCAAGCAATGCCGAACAGCGCACCCTGCTCGACCGCTACAGCCTGTTCGGCCCACCGGCGCTGATGTTCTTCGGCAAGGACGGGGCGGAACGTCGCGATGTGCGGGTGATCGGCGAGATCAACGCCAGCGACTTCGCCGAACGTGTTGCCAAAGCGAATGACCGGATTTAATCAGTCAGTCACATATTTTGCGCAAACATCGGTCATCGTGCTGGCTATTGCAGAGAACTGGACAGTCACAAAGTCTTTGCGGCATAGTCGCCGGGTTCTGACGAAGGCTCACCCATAACAAGGAACACGCAGATGGCAACGCTACTGGTGCTGCACGGCCCCAACCTGAACCTGCTCGGCACCCGGGAACCCGGGACCTACGGGTCGACCACCCTGGCGCAGATCAATCAGGATCTGGAACGCCGCGCCCGTGAAGCCGGCCATCATCTGCTGTATCTGCAAAGCAACGCCGAGTACGAATTGATCGACCGCATCCACGCCGCACGCGGCGAGGGCGTGGACTTCATTCTGATCAACCCGGCAGCATTTACACACACAAGTGTCGCATTACGTGACGCGCTGCTGGGAGTGAGCATCCCATTCATCGAAGTGCATTTGTCCAACGTGCACAAACGCGAACCTTTCCGCCATCACTCTTACTTCTCCGATGTAGCGGTAGGAGTGATCTGCGGCCTTGGCGCCAGCGGTTATCGACTGGCCCTGGAGGCTGCACTAGAGCAGCTTGAACAACAAGCTATACGCCCCTGACCGACCCTTGGGAGTTGATGATTCATGGATATCCGTAAAGTTAAGAAACTGATCGAATTGCTGGAAGAGTCCGGCATCGACGAGCTCGAGATCAAGGAAGGCGAAGAGTCCGTACGCATCAGCCGTCACAGCAAGACCCCGGCGCAGCAATACTACGCTCCGGCTCCGATGCAGGCTCCGGCCGCTGCACCTGCCGCCGCTGCCGCTCCGGTTGCTGCTGCCGCAGCTCCAGCCGCCGCTGCTGCTCCAGCGCTGAACGGCACCGTTGCCCGTTCGCCGATGGTCGGCACCTTCTATCGCAAATCTTCGCCAACCTCGCCGTCCTTCGTTGAAGTCGGCCAGACCGTGAAGAAAGGCGACACCCTGTGCATCGTCGAAGCCATGAAGATGATGAACCACATCGAAGCTGAAACCAGCGGTGTGATCGAGTCCATCCTCGTCGAAGACGGCCAGCCGGTTGAGTACGACCAACCGCTGTTCACCATCGTTTGAACTGCGGAGAGCCTTTGATGACTGCGAAGTTGGAAAAAGTTCTGATCGCTAACCGCGGTGAGATCGCCCTGCGGATTCTGCGTGCCTGCAAAGAGATGGGCATCAAGACCGTCGCCGTTTACTCCAAGGCCGACAAAGAGCTGATGCACCTGGGTCTGGCAGACGAATCCGTCTGCATCGGCCCGGCGTCCGCCGCTCAGTCCTACCTGCACATCCCGGCAATCATTGCGGCCGCCGAAGTGACTGGCGCTACCGCCATTCACCCAGGCTACGGTTTCCTCGCGGAAAACGCTGATTTCGCCGAGCAGGTCGAGAACTCCGGCTTCGCCTTCATCGGCCCGAAAGCCGAAACCATTCGCCTGATGGGCGACAAGGTATCGGCCAAGCACGCGATGATCGAAGCGGGCGTGCCAACCGTTCCAGGTTCCGACGGCCCGCTGCCGGAAGACGAGGAAACGGCACTGCGCATCGGTCGTGAAGTCGGCTACCCGGTGATCATCAAGGCCGCCGGCGGCGGTGGTGGTCGCGGCATGCGCGTGGTGCACAAGGAAGAAGACCTGATCGCCTCGGCGAAACTGACCCGCTCCGAAGCAGGCGCGGCGTTCGGCAACCCGATGGTCTATCTGGAAAAATTCCTGACCAACCCGCGTCACGTCGAAGTGCAGGTTCTGTCCGACGGCCAGGGCAACGCCATCCATCTGGGTGACCGCGATTGCTCGCTGCAACGCCGTCACCAGAAGGTTCTCGAAGAAGCGCCGGCACCGGGCATCGACGAGAACGCGCGCAAGGAAGTCCTGGCCCGCTGCGTCAAGGCGTGCATCGACATCGGCTACCGTGGCGCCGGCACCTTCGAGTTCCTGTACGAGAACGGTCGTTTCTACTTCATCGAAATGAACACCCGTGTTCAGGTGGAGCACCCGGTTTCGGAGATGGTCACCGGTATCGACATCGTCAAGGAGATGCTCAGCATCGCCGCTGGCAACAAGCTGTCGTATACCCAGGATGATGTGGTGATCCGCGGTCACTCGCTGGAATGCCGGATCAACGCCGAAGACCCGAAAACCTTCATGCCGAGCCCGGGTACGGTCAAGCATTTCCACGCTCCAGGCGGCAACGGCGTTCGCGTCGATTCGCACCTGTACAGCGGTTATGCCGTTCCGCCGAACTACGACTCGCTGATCGGCAAGCTGATCACTTACGGCGCGACCCGCGACGAAGCCATGGCCCGCATGCGCAATGCCCTGGACGAAATCGTGGTCGACGGGATCAAGACCAACATCCCGCTGCACCGTGATCTGACCCGTGACGAAGGCTTCTGCAAAGGGGGCGTGAACATTCACTACCTCGAGCACAAGCTGGCTGGCGAGAAGCACTAAGCTTCAGCCCGCACCAGACAAGGCCGCCTTCGGGCGGCTTTGTTGTTTCTGCAGATTGCAAAAAACCTGTGGGAGCGAGCTTGCTCGCGAAGGCGGCGCATCAGTCAGCATCAAAGTGACTGGCAATCCGCTTTCGCGAGCAAGCTCGCTCCCACAAAAGCTTTGAGCTCGCGTAAACTTGCGCGCTTCTCGCTGGCCGCTAGGCTGCAATCAATCTTTTTCACAGGTGCCCGCCATGCCTTGGCTGCAAGTAAGACTCGCCATCAGCCCAGAACAAGCCGAAACCTACGAAGACGCTTTCCTTGAAGTGGGCGCCGTTTCGGTGACCTTCATGGACGCCGAAGATCAGCCGATCTTCGAACCGGAACTCAATACCACCCCGCTGTGGGCGCACACCCACCTGCTGGCCCTGTTCGAGGGCGGCACCGAAGCCGCTCCGGTACTGGCCCATCTGGAACTGCTGACTGGCAGCCCGCTGCCCGAGCACCACAGCGAAGTGATCGAAGACCAGGACTGGGAACGCAGCTGGATGGACGGTTTCCAGCCAATGCGTTTCGGTCAGCGCCTGTGGATCGTGCCGAGCTGGCACGCCGCACCGGAGCCGGACGCGGTCAACCTGCTGCTGGATCCGGGCCTGGCGTTCGGCACCGGCACTCACCCGACCACCGCCCTGTGCCTGGAATGGCTGGACGGCCAGGATCTGAAAGACTGCAACGTGCTGGACTTCGGCTGCGGCTCGGGGATTCTGGCGATTGCCGCCCTGCTGCTCGGCGCGAAAGAAGCCGTGGGCACCGACATCGACGTGCAGGCACTTGAAGCCTCCCGCGACAACGCCGGGCGCAACAACATCGCTGACGAATTGTTCCCGCTGTACCTGCCGGAAGACCTGCCGCAGGTCAAAGCCGACGTGCTGGTGGCCAACATTCTGGCCGGCCCGCTGGTTTCCCTGGCGCCGCAACTGTCCGGCCTGGTCAAGTCCGGCGGGCGTCTGGCGCTGTCAGGGATTCTTGCCGAACAAGGTGACGAAGTCGCTGCCGCCTACGCACAGGACTTCGATCTCGACCCGATCGCCAATCGTGATGGCTGGGTGCGCATCACCGGCCGTCGGCGCTAGAATGACCGCCTGCTCAATCCGGATCGCCGCATGACCGACAGCTTCGTCACCCAGTGCCCGCATTGCCAAACCAGTTTCCGTGTCAGCCACGCTCAGTTGAGCGTGGCCCGCGGGGTGGTTCGTTGCGGCTCCTGCCTGCAAGTGTTCAATGCCGCCAAGCAATTGCTGGAGCAACACGCAAGCAAGGAAGCGGTCACACCGGTGGCGCCGCTAATCAGCGAGCCGCCGATCAGCGAGCCTGAGCCCGTCGAGCCACCGGCCATCGTCGAAGCGCCCGAGCCGCGCGCCATCAGCCAGAAGCAATGGAGCGCCGCCGAGCTGGATCTGGACAGCCTGGATCTGGACGAAGAACTGGCCCGCCTCGAACAACGGGAAATCCAGCCGACCACCGAGTTCGGTCGCCCGCGCGAAGACTCCCTGAGCGCTCGCCGCGATAGCCACGAACCGGAAGACACGACGTGGCCGGACAGCCTGTTCAGCGAACCGGCAGATGAGCGCGCCCCCGAAGTCGAAGATGAACCCGAAGCCATCGAGCCCGAACCGGTCCGACCGGAGCGCACCGAACCTTCGCTGTCGCTGGAGCCGGTGGATCTCGACGACGAACCGCCGATTCCGCAACTGCGCCTGCACGATCCGATCGACCCGAATGCCCGCCGCGAACGCCTGTCGGCCAGCGACGACGTCGATGACGAACTGCCACTGATCGAAGCCCCGCGCAAAAAGCGCGAACGCGTCGAATCCAGTGTTCGCGCCGAAGCCTTGCAGGACCTGACCGACGACCCGCTGCAACTGGACTGGCAGAAACGCCGCTCGCCCTGGGGCCGTCGCCTGCTCTGGCTGTTGCTCATCGTGCTGGCCGCCGCCGGCCTGGGCGGACAATACATCGCCTATCACTTCGACGAACTGGCGCGCCAGGATCAATACCGGCCGTGGTTCCAGCAACTCTGCCCGCAAGTCGGCTGCACGGTGCCGTCCAAGGTGGATATCGCCAAGATCAAGAGCAGCAACCTGGTAGTGCGCAGCCACCCGGAATTCAGCGGTGCGCTGGTGGTGGACGCGATCATTTACAACCGCGCGCCGTTCTCGCAGCCGTTTCCGCTGCTGGAGCTGCGCTTCGCCGACCTCAACGGTCACCTGATCGCCAGTCGTCGCTTCAAGCCCGGCGAATACCTCAACGGCGACCTCGAAGGCATGGCGGAAATGCCGCCGCAGACGCCGATCCACATCGCCCTGGACATCCTCGATCCAGGCCCGAAAGCCGTGAACTACAGCCTGAGTTTCCACTCGCCCGAGTGAACGCTTCACCGCTCCCGGATTGACGGCAGTTTTCTGACTGCGCAGCGCGCGACCAAACCGCCGGTAATAACAGAATAACTGTTCAGATTTTGTTCAATTCAGCCTTTATCCAGTCATCGAGAGCGGGTATCATGCCAACCCTTTTTCGAACTCTCATGATCCGGCCCCACTTCAGGGAAGTCCTATGTCGGCGGTACGCATCGGCCCATATACATTGCAGAACGGCTTGATCCTCGCCCCGATGGCGGGCGTCACCGACCAGCCCTTTCGTCAGCTGTGCAAGCGTTTGGGCGCAGGGCTTGTAGTCTCGGAAATGGTCACCAGTGACATGAGCCTGTGGAACACCCGCAAGTCGCGCATGCGCATGATCCACGAAGGCGATCCCGAGCCACGCTCGGTGCAGATCGCCGGTGGCGATGCGCAGATGCTGGCGGATGCGGCCCGGGCCAACGTCGAACTGGGCGCACAGATTATTGATATCAACATGGGTTGCCCGGCGAAGAAGGTCTGCAACAAGGCCGCCGGCTCCGCGTTGTTGAAGGATGAGGCACTGGTTACCGAGATCCTGAACGCCGTCGTGGCGGCAGTTGATGTGCCGGTGACCTTGAAGATCCGCACCGGATGGGATCGCGACAACAAGAACGGCCTGACCGTGGCGAAGATCGCCGAGCAGGCCGGGATCACGGCGCTGGCGGTGCATGGCCGCACCCGCGCCGACCTGTACACCGGCGAAGCCGAGTACGACACCATTGCCGCGATCAAGCAGGCGGTGTCGATTCCGGTCTTTGCCAACGGCGACATCGTATCGCCGGAAAAGGCCCGCTACGTGCTCGACGCGACCGGTGCCGATGGCCTGTTGATCGGCCGGGCCGCCCAGGGGCGGCCATGGATTTTTCGCGAGATCGAACACTTCCTGCGTACCGGCGAAAAACTGCCGGCGCCGGAGCTGATCGAGGTGGAACGCATTCTGCTTGAGCATCTGGCCGCCCTCCACGCCTTCTATGGGGACGTGATGGGCGTGCGAATTGCCCGCAAGCATGTGGGCTGGTATCTCGCAACCTTGCCGGGCGCCAGGGAATTTCGCGCCCACTTCAATCGTTTGGATGGTACGGAAACACAATGCGCCAACGTTCGGGAGTTCTTCGCCGAACGTTACAAGAGCCTGACAGGGGACGGAGAAGGGGTGGCCGCATGACGATGATGACCGAGACTTTAGTGAGTGGAACAACACCCGTGAGCGACAACGTGAATTTGAAACAGCACCTCAATACCCCGAGCGAAGAAGGCCAGACCCTTCGCGGGAGTGTCGAGAAGGCGCTGCACAATTATTTCGCCCACCTTGAGGGCGCGTCCGTCACGGACGTGTACAACCTGGTGCTCTCCGAAGTCGAGGCTCCCCTGCTCGAAAGCGTGATGAACTACGTCAAGGGCAACCAGACCAAGGCCAGCGAGCTGCTCGGACTGAACCGCGGCACGCTGCGCAAGAAACTCAAACAGTACGATCTGCTGTAAGCATTCAATCAAACCAGAAAGGCGCCCGCGTAAAACCGGTCGCCTTTTTTGCTGACTTCCCTTGCTTTTGATGGAAATTGAGATGACCGACCAGACTACCCGCCTGCCGATCCGCCGCGCCTTGATCAGTGTTTCCGACAAGACCGGGATCCTCGAATTCGCCAGGGAGCTGGAAGCCCTGGGCGTGGAAATCCTTTCCACCGGCGGGACCTTCAAACTGCTGCAGGACAACGGCGTGGCCGCAGTGGAAGTCGCGGATTACACCGGTTTCGCAGAGATGATGGACGGTCGGGTGAAAACCCTGCACCCGAAAATCCACGGCGGGATCCTCGGTCGTCGCGGTATCGACGACGCGATCATGAACGAGCACGGCATCAAGCCGATCGATCTGGTAGCCGTCAACCTGTACCCGTTCGAAGCCACCATCAGCAAGCCAGGCTGTGACCTGCCGACCGCCATCGAGAACATCGACATCGGCGGCCCGACCATGGTCCGTTCGGCGGCGAAAAACCACAAAGACGTGGCCATCGTGGTGAATGCCAGCGATTACGCCAACGTCCTGGAAAACCTCAAGGCCGGCGGCCTGACCTACGCTCAGCGTTTCGACCTGATGCTCAAGGCGTTCGAACACACCGCCGCCTACGACGGCATGATCGCCAACTACATGGGCACCGTGAACCAGGCTGCTGACACCCTGAGCACCGAAGGTCGCAGCGAATTCCCGCGCACCTTCAACAGCCAGTTCATCAAGGCCCAGGAAATGCGCTACGGCGAGAACCCGCACCAGAGCGCGGCGTTCTATGTTGAAGCCAAGCCTGCCGAAGTCGGCATCGCCACCGCCACCCAGCTGCAAGGCAAAGAACTGTCGTACAACAACGTGGCCGACACCGACGCCGCGCTGGAATGCGTGAAGAGCTTCGTCAAACCGGCCTGCGTGATCGTCAAGCACGCCAACCCGTGCGGCGTGGCCGTGAGCCCGGACGCCGAAGGCGGCATCCGTCAGGCCTACGAACTGGCCTACGCCACTGACACCGAATCGGCGTTCGGCGGCATCATCGCCTTCAACCGTGAACTGGATGCCGAGACCGCCAAGGCGATCGTCGAGCGTCAGTTCGTTGAAGTGATCATCGCACCAAGCGTCAGCGAAGAAGCCCGCGCCATCGTTGCTGCCAAAGCCAACGTACGCCTGCTGGCCTGCGGCGAGTGGTCGGCGGATCGCGTTCCGGCCTGGGACTACAAGCGCGTCAACGGCGGCCTGCTGGTACAGAGCCGCGACATCGGCATGATCGGCGCCGACGATCTGAAAGTGGTGACCAAGCGCGCGCCGACCGAACAGGAAGTCCACGACCTGATCTTCGCCTGGAAAGTGGCCAAGTTCGTCAAATCCAACGCCATCGTCTACGCCAAAAACCGCCAGACCATCGGTGTCGGCGCCGGCCAGATGAGCCGCGTGAACTCCGCGCGTATCGCGGCGATCAAGGCTGAGCACGCCGGTCTGCAAGTGGCGGGTTCGGTAATGGCGTCGGACGCGTTCTTCCCGTTCCGCGACGGTCTGGACAATGCGGCCAAGGTCGGTATCACTGCCGTGATCCAGCCAGGTGGCTCGATGCGTGATGCTGAAGTGATTGCTGCTGCTGATGAAGCCGGCATCGCGATGGTGTTCACGGGAATGCGTCATTTCCGTCACTGATACACGGCAGCTACAAGCCTCAAGCTGCAAGCTGCAAGAAAGAGCAGTCAGGTATCGCTCCTTCTTGCAGTTGCAGCCTCATTAATTCAGAGCCATAAGCTGTAATCGAGAGTCACACACTCGCTCTTGCTTGCAGCTTGTAGCTTGCAGCTTTCTCCGAAGGAGTCTCTCTTTGAACGTTTTGATCATTGGCAGCGGTGGCCGCGAACACGCCCTGGCCTGGAAAGTGGCTCAGGATCCACGTGTGCAGAAGGTTTTCGTCGCACCGGGCAACGCCGGCACCGCGATTGAAGACAAGTGTGAAAACGTCGCCATCGACGTGCTGGCCCTCGAGCAGCTCGCTGACTTCGCCGAGAAAAACGTTTCCCTGACCATCGTCGGTCCGGAAGTGCCATTGGTGGCCGGCGTCGTTGACCTGTTCCGCTCCCGTGGCCTGGACTGCTTCGGTCCGACCGCCGGCGCCGCGCAGCTGGAAGGCTCGAAAGCCTTCACCAAGGATTTCCTGGCGCGCCACAAGATCCCGACCGCCGACTACCAGAACTTCACCGAGATCGAGCCGGCCCTGGCTTATCTGCGTGAAAAAGGCGCACCGATCGTGATCAAGGCCGACGGCCTGGCCGCCGGTAAAGGCGTGATCGTCGCCATGACCCTGGCCGAAGCCGAAGATGCCGTGCGCGACATGCTCGCCGGCAATTCCTTTGGCGACGCCGGTTCGCGCGTTGTCATCGAAGAATTCCTCGACGGCGAAGAAGCCAGCTTCATCGTCATGGTCGACGGCAAGAACGTTCTGCCGATGGCCACCAGCCAGGACCACAAACGCGTCGGCGACGGCGACAGCGGCCCGAACACCGGCGGCATGGGTGCTTACTCCCCGGCTCCGGTGGTCACCGCCGACGTGCACCAGCGCGTCATGGACCAGGTGATCTGGCCGACCGTGCGCGGCATGGCCGACGAAGGCAACGTCTACACCGGTTTCCTGTACGCCGGTCTGATGATCGACAAGGCCGGCAATCCGAAGGTCATCGAGTTCAACTGCCGTTTCGGCGACCCGGAAACCCAACCGGTGATGCTGCGTCTGCAATCGAGCCTGGTGCTGCTGGTCGAAGCTGCTCTGGCTCAAGCGCTGGACAAGGTTGAAGCACAGTGGGATCCACGTCCGAGCGTCGGCATCGTGCTGGCCGCTGGCGGCTACCCGGGCGACTACGCCAAGGGCGCGCCGATCAACGGTCTGGACGCAGCCGCCGCACTGGAAGGCAAGGTCTTCCACGCCGGTACTGCGCTCAAGGACGGCAACGTCGTGACGGCCGGTGGTCGGGTGCTGTGCGCCACCGCCATGGGCGCCAGCGTCAGCGCCGCCCAGGAGCAGGCCTACAAACTGGCCAAGGCCATCGACTGGGAAGGCTGCTTCTACCGCACCGACATTGGCTACCGTGCCATTGCCCGTGAACGCGGTGAGTCTCAGTAATAAGCTACGCTGTGTTTCCGGCAGGGGCTCATCGCCCTTGCCGGACTGTTCCGACGCTGCGCATCGTTATATTCTGGCATCAACCTACGAAGGGATTTCGCCGTGCGCTGGCTCAGGATTGCCATAGGCTTCACCGTCACGCTGTTGACCTTGCTCTGCATGCTCCCGGCCCAGGCCGCGCAAGGCAGTGGCTGGTCGGTATTGCTTGACGATCAGGGCAACCTCCAGCTGAGCGACATCCGCTCCGCCCGCTACACCAATCAATTCAGCCCTATCGAACTTGACCGCCTGACCGCGGCCGAACCCGATGGCGCCCTGTGGCTGCGCTTCAGGCTGGCGCCCGGCAAGCACGAACAAGTGCTGCGGATCTTCGCCCCCGACCTGTCGCACCTCAATCTGTATGTCCTCGACGGCGATCGCCTGATCGAGCAACGCGACACCGGCACCACCCAGCCCCAGGTGGAGCGGCCGCTGCCAAGCAGCGACTTCATGCTGCCGTTGCCGCAGAGCGACAAACCCCTCGACGTCTACCTGCGACTGGTTTCCGATCACCAGTTGCGCCCGTACATCACCCTGCAATCGGCGGTGATGGCCGCGGCCAATCACAACCAGACGCTGATCTACGGCCTGCTGTTCGGCTGTCTGGCGATGCTGATCCTGCATAACCTGATCCGCTACGCCTACACCCGCTCGCGCAGCAGCCTGTGGCTCGCAGTGTGTGAAGGCCTGTTGAGCCTGAGCCTGTTGCTGTTGCTCAACCTCGCCGGTCCGTGGCTGCCGAACTGGCATGCGATCCAGACCCCCGGCGCCTATCTGGCCCTGCTGCTGACCGCTCCGGCGGGCCTGATGTTCGCCTACCGTTTCTTCGCCCCGCTCGGCCCGCATCCGCTGAACAAGCTGCTGATCGGCGACATCCTGTTCATCGTGATCTGCAGCCTGTTGCTGTTGTTCGTCAACACCCTGCCGCTGAACATCATCACCTATGCGCTGGTGGCCCTGGCCGGGCTGAGCATGTTGCTGGTGGCGTTCTATCACTGGCAGAAAGGCTACCGCCCTGCCCGCTTGTTCGTCGCCGCGATGGTGGTGTTCAACATCGGCACGCTGATCATCCTCCCGGCCTTGCTGGGGCTGACCCTGGTCGCGCCGCAAGGCCTGATCATGACCCTGATGGGTTTCATCTGCATCAGTGGCCTGCTGATGAGCATCGCCCTCGGCGAGCGTCAGCGCAGCATCACCGAAAGCCGTTTCAGCATCAGCCGCGACCTGGCCGCGAGCAACGCCGAGATCAACGCCAAGGCCGAGTTCCTGGCCAAGATCAGCCACGAGATCCGCACGCCGATGAACGGCGTACTGGGCATGACCGAACTGCTGCTCGGCACGCCGCTGTCGGTGAAACAGCGCGATTACGTGCAAACCATCCACAGCGCCGGTAACGAACTGCTGACCCTGATCAACGAGATCCTCGACATCTCGCGGCTCGAGTCCGGGCAGATCGAACTGGACGATGTACAGTTCGACCTCAACGCGCTGATCGACGATTGCCTGAGCATCTACCGCGCCAAGGCCGAACAGCAGAACGTCGAGCTGATCAGCTTTATCCAGCCGCAAGTGCCACGGGTCATCAGTGGTGATCCGACGCGCCTGCGCCAGACGTTGCTGAGCCTGCTGGAAAACGCCCTGAAGAAAACCGAAGAAGGCGAAGTGCTGGTGGTCGTCGCCCTCGACGAACGCAGCACCGGGCCACGCCTGCGCATTGCCGTGCAGGACAGCGGCCAGCCGATGGATCAGGAAGAACGCGACGCGCTGATGCACGCCGAGTTGCACAGCAAGCACTTCCTGTCGGCCAACCGTCTGGGCGGCAACCTCGGTCTGGTGATCGCCCGCCAATTGATCCGTCTGATGCAGGGCGAGTTCGGCATCAAGAGCGGCGCCAGCCAGGGCAGCACGCTGTGGCTGACCCTGCCGCTGGACCCTGATCGTCTGGAGCATCCGACCTCGGACCTCGACAGCCCGCTGCAAGGCGCACGCGTGCTGGTGGTCGACGACAACGACACCTGCCGCAAGGTGCTGGTGCAACAATGCAGCGCCTGGGGCCTGAACGTCAGCGCCGTGCCGTCGGGCAAGGAAGCGCTGGCCCTGCTACGCACCAAGGCGCATTTGCGTGATTACTTCGACGTGGTCCTGCTCGACCAGAACATGCCCGGCATGACCGGCATGCAACTGGCCGCCAAGATCAAGGAAGACCCGAGTCTGAACCACGACATCCTGCTGATCATGCTCACCGGCATCAGCAATGCGCCGAGCAAGATCATCGCGCGCAACTCGGGGATCAAGCGCATCCTGGCCAAACCGGTGGCCGGCTACACCCTCAAGACCACGCTGGCTGACGAACTGAACCAGCGCAATCGTGGCCAGGTGGTGTTCCAGCCACAGGTTGCGAGCCCCGCAGCACCGGTCAAGGTACCGAGTGACTTCCGCATCCTGGTGGCCGAAGACAACACCATTTCGACCAAGGTGATCCGGGGCATGCTCGGTAAACTCAACCTGCAGCCAGACACCGCCAGCAACGGCGAGGAAGCCTTGCAAGCGATGAAAGCCCAACGCTACGACCTGGTGCTGATGGACTGCGAAATGCCGATCCTCGACGGGTTCTCCGCCACCCAGCAACTGCGGGCCTGGGAAGTCGGCAATCAGCGCATCCGCACGCCGATCGTGGCGCTGACCGCGCACATCCTCGCCGAACACAAGGAGCGTGCGCGCCAGGCCGGGATGGACGGGCACATGGCCAAACCGGTGGAGCTGTCGCAACTGCGTGAGCTGATCGAGCACTGGGTGGCCCAGCGTGATCAGCAGAACCGTGCGACGACACAACCGTCGTGAGCCGACAGACACGATAGCGCCTGTTAGACTCCCCCCGACTTTCCCCGCCAGCGAGCCCGCGCCATGCTCCACGTGTTATTCAGTGTTTACCTGAAGATGCTGGTGCTCTACAGCCCGTTCTTCGTGTTGTCCTGCTTCATCAGCCTGACCCGCGGTTACTCGCGCAAGGAGCAACGCCGTCTGGCCTGGAAAGTGGCGGTCGCCACCCTGGTTTCGAGCGTGTTGCTCTACCTGTTCGGGCGGGTGATTTTCGATGTGTTCGGCATCACGGTGGACGCCTTCCGCATCGGCGCCGGCAGCGTGCTGTTCATTTCCGCTCTGGGCATGGCGCAGGGCAAGTCGGCCGTGCAGACCGACAACGTGCAGCAGGACGTGACGATCGTTCCGCTGACCATTCCACTGACCGTCGGCCCCGGCACCATCGGTGCGTTGCTGGTGATGGGCGTCAGCCAGCCGCACTGGGACGACAAGCTGTTCGCGATCATGAGCATCGCCCTCGCCAGTTTCACGGTTGGCGTGGTGCTGTACCTGTCGAACCGCATCGAACGCATTCTCGGCGATCAGGGTTTGCAGATCGTCAGCCGCCTGATGGGGCTGTTCGTGTGCGCACTGGCGGCGCAGATCATCTTCACCGGGGTCAAAGGCTATCTGGTGCCTTGAACCCTGAAACGAAAAGACCGCCGACGGCAACGTCGGCGGTCTTTTTTCGTCAGCGCCCGCGCACCGTCAACCCGCAGACTCGACGGTTTTCTTCGCATCCGCCTGATCGATCAGCGCTTTCAGCGTCACGCCCTCGGCGCCCTCCTTGCGCGCCTTCAGCCAGCGCACCAGCGTCGACACCTGGCACGGACGCAGGCCCTTGACCTCAAGCATGGCATCGCCCCGCAGCGAGGGATCTGATGCATCCGCATTGCGTATCAGCACACAGTGCTCACTGTCGGGATCGATCACCACCAGGTGATCGTCGACCATCCCCACTTCGAGCTTGTGTGGATCAGCCATGGTCAGGATCAAGCGACTCATGACCGCGGGAAACCCCACCAGCGGATAACGGCAATCAACCACCAATGAATCGAGCTTGCGCATCAGCGCCTCGGACAGATGCCACTTCATCCAACCGCGCCCTACCCGCAGAACCAGCGTGCGCACATCGTCCGGGATCACCGGCAGAAGATCGTAGACATCCACCCGTCCCTCGAGCACCAGCACGTCACCCGTGCGCTGGACGTAATCCAGCGGCTTGATCTGGCGCATGCTCGGATAACCCTGAACGACCCGCTCGCGCGATTCATGCAACAAGACTTCAGCGTACTTTCGGGTTCCAAGCAGCTCGTAATCCTCCGGCAGGTCGACAGCGGGAATCTGGATCAGCCGTGCACTGTCAGCGATATACCACTGCACACTGGCCTCCTGAGAAGCGATAGAGATGAATGGACGATGCGCTGCGTTCGCCAGCAAGGCTTGCAAGTCTCTGATCAGATGCTCGCCATGGGCCGCCAGCCAATCGTGTTGCACGCCAATGATCTGCGGTGGTTCCTGATGCTCCAGTTGCAGCACCACGCCTTCGCGCGTCGTGCCCAAGAGACCGGCACCGTCGACCCGTACATCGGCAAAGCGCCACGCCGTCCACTGCCGCTCTGGTTTTGGCAGCATCCGGCTTTGCAACAACTGCGAGCCGTCTCCGAATGCCGCCTGCAGTTGATGCGGATCGATAAACGTCTGGCGCCAGACCTCGCCACTTTCGGGCTCGAACAGCCACGCCGATTGATTGTCCGGTGTCATGCCCAGCAACCGGAGCTGTGTTGGTTGCGCGTCACACAACAACAAGCGGTTGTCCACGTACCAGGCGTGCAAGCGCGCATCCCCGGCAGTATTGGCAATGCCGACAATCGGGAACTGCTCCACTGCATATTGTCGGGCGATGGCGTCGAGCGCCAGCCACCATTGTTTGCGCCCCTTGAGCCAGGACTCGGTCAGACCCGCAAAACGCACTTCACCGTCAGCGCCGATTTCGAATGACAATCCGTCCCCGGTGCGGGCCTGATAGCCATTGTGTTCAGCCGTCACCTGCTTCAGGCGCTCGGGCTGCACCCAGCGGTGCGACCACTGAATCTGTTCCAGCGTCACGGTGCGCTGCACCCGGCACAGGCTCTGGAACTGCCGGTCGTAGATGACAAACACGTCGCCGTCATCACTGGGCGTCAGCAGCATCAGCTCGTTCAGGTTCTGGATCGAGTCGGGCCAGGCGCGGGCATGGTGGCGGCGCGGTACCGGGCGCACGATCAGGTTGTCACGAGTACGGACCCAGGCCATGTCCCGAGCGTTGTCTTCGATCTTCCAGCAGACCGAAACGTAAGCAGCGAACTGCCAGTCGACCGTGGCGTAGCCTTTGTCTGCATCGACCGGTTTGAGCGATACCCAATCACCCAGTACCGATGTCCAGGCAGGCAACGGCGTGCCGTCATCGAGCAACATCTGGAAACCCGGCTCAAGTCCACGGGTAACCGAGCTCAGCCACAGTTCACCTTCATGAATCAGGTAGTTGAGGCGCTCACGCGTACCGTCCTCATACGCGTATTCCTGCACCACATGGACGACACCCTGCCCATCGGCTTCGACGCTAAGAATCGTGCTGACGCCGGTGCGTCGAAACATCAAACGAAAGCGATGACTGAGCAGGCCGGTGCCGGCATCGACCTGACAGATTTCGTAGCCAATCGGATCATGGAAAAATGCCGAATCGCCGGCCACCACCGACAACAGCCCTTCATCGTCGAACACCTCGTCGTTGCGGATATAGAGGATCCGGTCCTGCACAGCGTCATACCAGCCATTGGTGTAACGCGGCGCCTTGATGTTCTCGAACGGAATCAGGTAGTCGTGGATCGGCGTATAGCGCAGCGCCAATCGATGGGCTCGCGCCAGGTCTTGCAGATGATCCTGCAGGACCTGGCCGTCCAGGCCTCTGGGCGCCTGTTCTTCCAGAAGATCCAGTTCAGTCCGTTTATTGCCGGCAATCCGGAAGAGCCGGCCATTTTCGATCAGCAGGGAAATCTCCGGGGCAATGTCCGCCGTCACCTTGAACTCGCAACCTTTGATACCGAACTGCCCGTTGTTGCCCAGCACGATGTCCTTCTCGACGGCCCACGGCGCGACAATGATCCAGCGGTCCTTTTGTTTGCCCACTGACGTCAGTCCGACATTGACGCCGGGGTTGAGCACGAGTGTGCATGTGCCTCCACCACCCTGAATCCGATAGCTGACCTGCTCGCGCCAAGGCTCGGGGATCACCGGCACAACCAGTTTGCGCGCCTGCGCATCCAGCGTGACCCGGATCTCGGTCGGGCGATAATCGGGGTACATCCGATGGACAATGTAATGGCTGGGGAACGAGTAGAACGAAAACAGGAACAGCCACTGACCGTCCGCTTTTTTCTTCTCCAGACGCCGGGCGATGTCGAAACCCTTGTCGTGGCGCTGTGATGCGAACGGCAGGATCTGGTACTCGTAGCGATAGCAGGTAAGCGGCGTGCACGGCAAGACAATGGCCTGCTCGGCGGACGGTGAGAACTTCATCTCGGCTGGATAGCCCAGTTCTTTGCTGAGGTGGATCGCTCGCGGGTAATCGACCTCGAAATCCGGCACGCCGAAATGATCGCGCAGCGGGTAAAGACGGGTGCTGTCGAGCAGCAGCTTGCCCGTACTAAGGTCCAGATCGTTGATGATCAGCGAGGGTCGCGGCAACCAGGCACCTTGCTCGCCGCTGTAGTGAAATCCGTCCCCGTGATGCGCCTGCTCCAGTTCCGCAAAAAACAGCCCGACCGCCTTCGCTTCTTCAGCGATAGTGGCAAAGCTCTGCGCCAGCGCAGTCACGCCGACCGCAAGGCCACCCAGAATCACCCCGGCGCCTCCCAGCACCGCTGCTGCCGTACCCGCACCGGCAAACGCTGCGCCAAGTCCCGCGCCGGTGAGGGCCAGACTGCTGGCATCGAAGGTCAGCTGGGTGGCGTAGGTGGCTGTCTCCACATCATTACGTGCCGTCGCCAACTGATAGATATCGAAACCGACATTGGCCAGACCCAACACCGCGCCGACGCCTTCGTTGCCCAAATGCCCGGCCACAGCGCCGAGGGATCTGCCGGTCAACGGCTCGAGCGCTTCGCCGACCACCTTCGCAGTGGTGCGGGCGATCAGTTTTTCATCGCGCAGCGCGGCCTGCACCAGACCGATCAGTCCCGCCACATCGACCACATTGCCATGCACCAGTTGTGCGTAATTGACGTAGGCATGCCACTGCACCGCCGTTGTCAGTGTGCGGTCTTCACCTTCGCGACCACGCAAAGCATTCATCAAGGCCTGCACCGCGAAACCGGCATTGAGCGTATGCACTGCCGCTGCCTCGGTCGGATCCACAGCATCACCGACCGGACGCTTGCGCCCGAGGCTCGAAAACAGGTCAGTCAGGTAATTTTTGATTCGCAGCAGGCGATCATCCCGGCTGACGACCGTGGCGACCAACTCGCCGGTCTGTGGATCGATCATGCCCACCCGATAACTGCCCTCGGGCGTCACTTCCAGCGAGTCGAACAACGGCACAAGAGGCGTCACCGAGTCATGGCCCTCCTGCAACCGCGCCGTCATGTCGGCAATCTCCCCGCCCCACCAGTCATTGTCTGAAGACAACAGTGCCTTGCCCAGCCGCGAGTTCTCCATCAGCGTTCGTCCGTGAGCACTGTTCATCCTCTGGCGAACCGACCTGAACGGTTTGTCCGGCAGCGGCTCGTCCCTGAGCAATTGACTTACCTTGCTGCCGTTCGACAGGTTCAGATCGGCGACTTTTTCCCCATGCACATCGATCAGATCGAACTGTGGCCGGCCAGGTTTGCCGTACACGGCGTAATGACGGGCGATCTGTGCCTGCTTGAAAAATTGCCCAAGGGCCATTCTGAAGGTTACGGAGCTGTCGAACTGGAACAGGCCGAAGTTCGGATCGTAGAAGTGATAAATGACCGTACTCCCGTGTACAGTCCGAGCCACCAGCATCGAGTGGTTATCCGAGTTGAGCATCAGGGTTCGCGGCCCCACGGACGCCTCGAGTGTCGCGACCATCTTGTCCAGATCGCCCCGCCCCAGCGCCGTGCCCACATCGGCTGCGTTCACGCCACGCATTTCCTCCAGCGCGGCCAGAAACGCCTTCGAGTCCGGGTGCTCCGGCTCAAGCACCGCCAGAAAGAATCGCTCGCGCAATTGCCGGGTCGCTCCCTCGCCCTGTGTGAGGGCGGCCCCCATCGCCAGCGCCAGCGGAAAACAGCGGCCGGCCGCAGTGTCACCCGGCCCGTGCATCAACAAATCCTGAGGCACCATTTTGACAGTGCCGGCCTCGAACTGACTGAGCACCTGTTCCAGCCGCTCCAGAACCTGTTCGCGGTGTTCCTGAGTAGCGAGCCGCTGGATCTGCGCCACCTGACGCCCCCAGTCAAACAGTGTCGCAGTGTTGGCCAAGGCATTCTTTTTCAGGCCAAGTGCGGTGATCGGATGCGCGGGCAATTCATCACCCACACTGGACATGCCTGCCATGAACGCAGGTGCGCGGTGCTGATAGAGATGCTGTTCAATCGCCGCATAGCGCCCTGCCGTACCGCGCTCACTGAGGCTGTTGATCAGATTGTCCAGCGTACTGCGCAAGGCGGAAAAGCTTTGAGCGTCCAGTGAATCAGCGCCCAGCAATGCTCCGATGGTCAAACGCTGCAACGGGGTGAGCTGTTCGAGTTGCCAGGAACCGGCGCCCAACCCGATCAACAGCTCATCCAGTGCGAGGCTCTGGGCAACCGGATTTTTCGGGAATGCCGGTGGCCGCAGGCGAGTGTCCTGATTGCGGATGGCCTGACGATCATCGAAGCTCAGCGGCAATCTTTCAGCGAACACAAGGGTGCCGTCGTGACCGTTCGTCATCGCCTTGGTGAACGGCTCGCCGAGGTGATCAGCCATCCGCTGCAACAGCTCGGTATTCAGGACATGACGTCCTTCGATGAGCGGCCAGCCGAGTTCGAATTCGACGGTCGTCTGTTTCAACAACTCAGCGATGTTCCCGGCGTAGCGGCTCTTGAATTGGCCATCGCGCCAGCGTTGCTGCTCAGTCTCGAGCCACTTCTGAGTATCGGTTTCGTTTTCCTTCCAGGAGTGATCCAGTTCCTCTTCAGTGAGTTGATTGACCGTCTGCAGAGGTGCGATGGCCATTTCCCGCCGTGACGCCTGCGCGCCCTCGGGCGTTAAAAATGCCTTTTCGAAATCGCCGGTGCCATCCTTGATCGCGACCGGTCCGGTCAAATAAATGGTCCCCTCATTTTTTGGTCGGATACCTTCGTTGTGGTATCCGGCTGCGGCATTTGCCAGATAAGACGCAAAGATGGCTTCCATTCCGGGCAAATCAAACAAAGGCCCGTAAGACTTTTCCAGCACTTCACCAGCCAGTGTATCCATGGCTTCATGCTCTTGAAGACTGATACCTTTGTCAGTGGCCAACCGTGCGGTGTCATCGATCAATTCATAGTTGAACCTGAAGCGCTGGAGCACGGACTCAAGTACCGCCGAGCCGGCATGCGCCATCATGTAGGCATTGCTGATCGTGTTTCCCTTTGCCACCGCGCGCAATGCGTAGGGACGGACAAGCAGATCCTGTGGAGGCTGAAACACTTGGGTCAAAGGCGGCCGGCTTTTGGCAAACGCTTGCAGTACCGTGCGATGCTCTTCGGGTATTTGCAACAGCTTGTCTCTGTATTGCCCCCGCAACGCTTGTCGACCTGGCATCCAGTCAGGATTCTGATCCAGCATCAACTGCAAAACACCGAGTCGAGCATCCTCACCAAAGTCGCTTATATCGACACCTGCAATTTCCTTCAGCAACGGCGGCAAGTTATCGACATCGGTGTAACTGCCGCCCTCAAAGTACAAGACCTCTGCTCTTACGATATCCGATGCCGCCGCCAGGTTGCCCCGCATGCGCATTTCCCGCTGGTAAATATCCCGCAACTTCAAAGGTATTTCCGAACCCGCCAGATCGCGCACGCGAACGTCACCTCCGACCAGCGCATCAATACTTTCACGGTTCTTTGCCTTCAACACCCGTAAGTCCTGAGAACTCTGACCATAAGCACGGCTCAACAACTGCACCCTTGCTTCATCGGCTGATTCGCCCTTCGCAACTGCCGCATCAATGTGTTCGCTCATTTGTTGCTTCAACGCAATAGCGCGGGCCACATACATTTCGCCCAATACCTTATCGGAAGTGCTATCGACGCCCCCGTGCTCCATGGCGTCCGCCTTCGCCGCATCGACCATCAAGCGATTGGCCTGCCAGGCCAGCAACGCATCACTGTCATACCAGACGTTGATCTGATAACCCTGACCAGCCAATACCTGCTTCCAGACATTGATGTAGTCGCGCTGAATCTCGCCGATGCCGCCACCCAGCCAGATGAAGTGCAGGATCTTCGGCACTTGCGTAGCGGGCGTTTTCATCAGTTCGACGCTGTAACTCAGACGCGACTCAAAATCGGCGACTCTGGCGCCGATTTCTGAAAGATCAGGTGTCTTCTTGCTGTCCAGGCCCGGAGCAGGCGCCTGTTCCACTTCACGTCGTACCCGCAGGCCATCGAACTCTGCAAGCGCCCGCTTGAATAGCGCGAGCGGTTGCAGAAGCCTTGGCGAATCGAGCAAACCGACACAAGCAAAGTAGTAACGGATCACTTCGTCATGACGAACAGTATTCTTGTAGGGCAACAGCGCCTGTTCAAGATCAGACAACTTGAACAGATTGACGAACTTCACATAGCCGCCATCGACAACATCAACATTAGCATCCTGCATTTTAATACTTCCCTGAGTGGTGAACCATGTGCACTGCCAATCGGCTGGCACACGTCTGCACTGCAAGTAACAAGACTTGCAACACTTAAAAATCATCAATATAAAAAATTGAGCAAGCTTCACAAAATTGAAACTAGTACAAAACAAAAACCAAAAACACACACAAAACACTTCAAACAATGTCCAGGGAAATATTCAATAACATCGAGCCAACTATCGAAATAAACAAGCCATTAAAAAGCACATAAAAAAACAAGGCCGCGAATGGCGAATTCGCGGCCTTGTTTGTTTTATCGATCATTGCCACTCGACAGTGCGGGGATATCAGCCGGCCGGTTTTTCCCCGTACCAGCGCGGCGTATAAACCCACTCCCCGCCCTCGGCTCGAGGGAAAGTGCAGGTAGTGGAAGAACCGATCAGCACCATGGTGCGCATGTCCACTTGCTCCGGAGTCAGCGCGCCCAGTGTCGTGACGCGCAGCGTCTGCCCCGGCCGACCGATATCGCGGCCCAGCACCACCGGTGTTTGCGGCGTGCGGTGTTGCGCGACGATTTCCAGCGCTCGCCCCAGTTGCCACGGACGGGCACGGGAGATCGGGTTATAGAAGGCCAATGCCAGATCCGCCTCGGCGGCCAGATCCAGACGCTTCTCGATGATCGACCACGGTTTGAGGTTGTCCGACAGCGACATCACGCAGAAGTCATGGCCCAGCGGCGCACCGGCCTGAGCGGCGGTGGCGAGCGACGCCGAAACACCCGGCAGGATTTCCAGATCGACGCTGTGCCACGCCGGATCCGTCGACTCGTGCAATGCTTCAAGCACCGCCGCCGCCATGGCGAACACGCCCGGATCGCCGGACGAAACCACGATCACCGAACGACCCTCAGCGGCCAACCGGAAGGCGTGACGGGCACGCTGCATTTCTTCGCGGTTGTCGGTGCAATGCTGCACCTGATCGTCGCGGAACGGGCCGGCCATGCGCACATAGGTTTCGTAACCCAGCACGTCAGTGGCGCGGGCCAGTTCGGCTTTCACCGCCGGCACCATCAACTCTGCCGCACCCGGGCCAAGGCCAATGACAGCAAGGCGACCACGCGGACGACCGATCTGCGAAACATCCAGCGGCTGTTCGGCCACGGCGATGGCAAGGTCGCGGGATGTTGTGATGATTCGAGCGTCGGGGACTGCATCGCGAACCAGCTCAACGATGTCACTCGCCGGCGCGACAAAGCGCAACGGCACAGCCAGTTCAAGCGCGGCGTCACGCAACGCCGGACTGGCCATCTGAGTATCAGCCGCCACCAGACAGGCCAGCGATTGAATTGCCACACCGGCCTGAAGTAACGCATCGCGAATTACATCCGGTAGATCGGCCACATCTGTATCGACCGCCACCGCCACGCTACGCGGATAAATCAGCAACTCACTGGCGTTCGCCGCGCGGGCATCGCTGCCCACATGAATCGAGCGCTGCGCCTGTGGATCTTCCGGCAGTTGCGCCTGCTCAAGCCACGGCGCAGCACCGTCGATGCGTACGCTGTGGCCGGCGAGCAAGTCGGAGACAAAACGCTTGCCCTGCTCCAGATCGCCGAGGGCATAACCGCCGGGCGGGTTGAGCAGGCAGGTGCCGAAACGCAACTCGCCGCTGGTGGTAATCGCCGCTGCCACTTCAAGCGCAGACGCAATCTCGCGGGCCATGACGTTCACCCCGCCGAGGCCACCGAGCAGCGGCACCACGGCGCTGCCGTCTTCAGCCACGGCGAGCACCGCTGGCTCGACGCCTTTTTCCAGCAACAGCGGCACCAGGGTGCGAATGACAATGCCGGCCGCGCACAGGGCAATGATCGGCGTGTCCTGTTGATACAGCTCGCGCAGGGTTGCGCCGAAGTCGCTGTAAGTCAGGTCCGCGCCTTCGACGCGCCCTTTTAGTCCATGAATCTGCGCGGCCGGATAGACCTGCTGAAGACGACGGGCCGTGCCCAGTGCGCCCTGGCCGAGAATGACGATGGCCGGTGTGGAATGGGTCATCAGCCTTGCCACCGTTCGCCGGGCACAATGATCAGCGAGAAGTACGGCGACGACATCGGCTCGACCTCATCCAGCGGTACGATCTTCTGGTTGGCCATGGTCGCGCGCTCGACGTACAGCGCACGCTCGGCCAGACCCAGCTCTGCCAACACGTCGCGCACCTTCGGGAAGTTGCGCCCCAGTTTCATGATCACCGCCGCATCGGCATCCGCCAGGCGACGCTTGAGTTCATCGTGAGGCAGCACGCCGGACAGCACCGACAGGCTCTGATTGCGATACACCAGCGGCGCGCCCAGTACCGAAGCGCCGCCGAGCATCGAGCAGACGCCCGGCACCACTTCGGCTTCGTAACGGCTGGCGAGGCGATCGTGCAGGTACATGTAGGAGCCGTAGAAGAACGGGTCACCTTCGCAGATCACCGCCACGTCGCGACCGGCGTCCAGATGCGCGGCCACTTCTTCTGCCGCGTCATCGTAGAAATCGCTGATCACCTGTTCGTAGGACAGCGGCGCCGGCAGCACTTCGGTGGTCACCGGGTACACCAGCGGCAGTAGATTCTGGGCGTCCTGCAGGTGCGCTTCGATGATGCCGAACGCGTTGCCCTTCTTGCCCTTGGCCACGAAGTACGCCACCACCGGCGATTCGCGCAGCAGGCGCAAGGCCTTGACGGTAATCAGTTCCGGATCACCGGGGCCGACGCCCAGGCCAATCAAACGTCCTTGAGCCTGCATCATTCGATCTCCGTGGCGAGAGCATTGACCGCAGCGGCGGCCATGGCGCTGCCGCCGAGGCGGCCCTGCATGATCACGAACGGCACGCCACGGCTGTTGGCGGCCAGTTCGGCCTTGGATTCGGCGGCGCCGACGAAGCCCACCGGGAAGCCGAGGATCAACGCCGGTTTCGGGGCGCCGGCGTCGAGCATTTCCAGCAGATAGAACAGCGCGGTCGGCGCGTTGCCGATCACCACCACGCTGCCTTCCAGATGCGGACGCCACAGTTCCAGCGCGGCAGCGGAGCGGGTGTTGCCCAGCTCGCGCGCCAGCTCCGGCACGCTGTCATCGCGCAAGGTGCAAATCACCTCGTTGTTGGCCGGCAGGCGCGCACGGGTCACGCCCTCGGAAACCATCCGCGCATCGCACAGGATCGGCGCGCCAGCGGCCAGCGCATCGCGCCCGGCCTTGCCGGCGCCTTCGGAGAATTGCAACCCGTCGATGGCCTCGACCATGCCGCAGGCGTGGATCACCCGCACCGCGAGTTTTTCCAGGTCGGCCGGGATGCGAGCCAGGTTGGCCTCGCTGCGAATGATCGCGAAGGAGTTGCGATAGATCTCCTGACCGTCGCGGATGTAATCAAGCATCAAGGGGGCTCCGTGAGCGGGCGGCGAGCAGGGTCGCGGCCGCTTCGATAGTAAGGTTGTGAGCGTGCAGCGCGCCGAAACCCGGCAGGGCTGCACCGCGAAAATAGAGATCGTAGTGGCCGGGGCCGACCGCCAGCAGAGTCACCGCTGCCCGATGTGCGGCGGCGCAGGAACGCGGGCAACCGGACAGGTGCACATCAACGGCGTGTGGCAACAGCGTAGCCAGCAGGCGGGCATCGTGTTTGGTGTCGGCCAGGCCTTTGCCGCAGCCGTTGGCGCCGGTGCAGGCGATCAGGTGTGACAGGGGGTCTTCGATGCGGGTCAGCAGGTTCAGCTTGCTCAATTTGTCGAGCACTTGAACCGCATCGGTTTCCTGCACATTGGGCAGCAACAGACTCTGCCAAGGGGTGAAACGCAGGCTGCCGTCACCAAAGGTTCTGGCCAGGTGTGCGGCGCCACGCAGCATGTCCGGATCAAGGCGGCCAAGCGCCGGGGCAGCACCGACATAGACCTGACCGGCCGATTGCTGAGGGTGGATGCCAAGGTGCAAACCCTCCGGTCCGGCTTCGCGCTGCCAATCAGCAGCGGCTTTCAGGCTGATCCGCTGAGCGATTTTTTCCAGGAACACCGGCGCCGGGCATTCATCCAGCAGATGGCGCATTCGCGTCTGCTCCGGTCGGGCCAGATCGAGGAACAGTTCCAGCACCGCGACCACCAGCGCATGTCCGTGCGCAAGCGCCACAGCGGCCAGCGGTCGATCCGTCGGACAACCCGCCAGGCCGAACGCCAGCAGCGTGTCGCCGCGATCTTCGAATGCCGACAACCACAGGTCATGGGGATGTTCGAGCATCGCCAGCGCTTCACCGCCGTCCAGTTGCACGGCGAACTTGGCGCTCAGCTCGTGGAAGCGCGGATGACTTTGCAGGGTTTCGAGGATCTGCCCGGCCAGTGGACGAGTATCGAAGCGCATCTGCGGGTCGATGCCGGCGGCGGGGCTGAGCATCAGGTTGCGCACATCGTCGCCCGCTGCGGTTCGCGGCCCGAGACCGGCGGCCAGCAGGCTTTCGATCAGCGCGGCGGACTGCTCGCCGATCCCGCGAATCTGCAGATTGCCCCGGTTGGTCGCCTCGATCGCCCCGCCGGCAAACCGCTCGGCGGCATTGGCCACCGCATCGGCCTGATCGGCCGTGATCGAACCGCCATCGAGCTTGATCCGGCAGATCCCGCCGTCCAGCGCCTGGACGATACGCAGCAACCCCGGACAGGCCGAGGGGCGTATGGCGTTGGACATCGGACGTTCGTTCAAGGGCTGGCAGCTCTGTGGGAAAGGCGCTTCGCGGGCGAAGGCGCGGTATTATGCCTGCTTTGTCCGACGGCATGAAAAGTCTGCCCGTCGGAACGGCGCGTTTGCGGACACTTTTTTGAGGGGCTACAGATGTCACCCTGGCTGACAGTAGTAGGAATCGGTGAAGACGGCTTCAAGGGCCTGGGCAAGAATGCCCGGCGCGCCTTGATGGGCGCTTCGCGGATCATCGGCGGTCAGCGTCAGCTGGATCTGTTGCCGGTGTGCATCCGTGGCGAGCGCCAGTTGTGGCCGAGCCCGTTTTCCCTGGCCCCGGTGCTCGAGCATCGCGGTGAAGCGGTGTGCGTGCTGGCCAGCGGTGATCCGATGTTCTACGGCGTTGGCGCAAGCCTGGCGCGGCAGGTGCCGGGGGCCGAGATGCTGGTTCTGCCGGCGCCGTCGTCCTGCTCGCTGGCGGCGGCCCGACTGGGCTGGCCGTTGCAGGATGTCAGTGTGCTGTCTCTGGTGGCTCGCCCGCTGGCGGCCCTCAACGCACAACTATTCAGCGGCGTGCGCCTGTTGTTGCTGAGCAATGACGGACAAAGTCCGGCGGCTGTTGCCGCGTTACTGCGTGAGCGCGGATTCGGCGCCAGTCGCCTGAGCATCCTGGAACATCTGGGCGGCAGCGACGAGCGCCGCATCGACGGCACCGCCAACGACTGGAATGATCCGCTCATTGCCGACCTCAACGTGATCGCCATCGAGTGCCTGGGCGATCCAGATACACCACGTCTGTCGCGCCTCGCCGGCCTGCCTGACTCGGCTTTCCAGCATGACGGCCAACTGACCAAACGCGACGTGCGCGCAATCACCCTCGCCCGCCTCGCCCCGACACCGGGCGAACTGCTGTGGGACGTCGGCGCGGGCAGCGGCTCGATCGGCATCGAGTGGATGCGCGCTCACCCGAGCTGCCGCGCTCTGGCCATCGAGGCCGATGATGGCCGACAACAGTTGATCGAACACAACCGCGACGCTTTGGGCGTTCCCGGTCTGCAACTGATTCGCGGCAGTGCCCCGCAGGCTCTCGCCGGGCTGGAATGTCCGGACGCGATTTTCATCGGCGGCGGCGTGACGCGCGAAGGCGTGCTCGACACCTGCTGGGAACAACTCAAACCCGGCGGCCGACTGGTCGCCAACGCCGTGACCCTGCAAAGCGAAATGACCTTGATGAGCTGGCGCGAACGCCACGGCGGCGAACTGACCCGCATCCACATTGCCCAGGCGCAGCCGCTGGGCGAGTTCGACACCTGGCGCCAGGCCCTGCCGATCACCCTGCTCGATCTGGTCAAACCCCTCGATGCGTGACGAAACCGCCGAACAACCCGCGCCCTTGCGCAGCGGCCTGACCACCGGCAGCTGCGCCACGGCCACCAGCCTCGCCGCGGCGCGCCTGCTGCTCGGCGGAGCGGTGGCGGACGCCGTGCAGATCGTGTTGCCCAAGGGCAAGCAGGTGCAGATGCGTCTGGAGTTCTGCCGGCTGACCGAAGACGGCGCTGAAGCCGGGACGATCAAAGATGCGGGCGACGACCCGGACGTGACTCACGGTGCCCTGCTTTATTCGCGAGTGCGGCTGATGGCCGAGCCGGGAATCCGCTTCATTGCCGGCAAAGGCGTCGGCACCGTCACTCGGCCGGGGCTGGTGCTGGGCGTCGGCGAGCCGGCGATCAATCCAGTGCCGCGCAAGATGATCAGCGATCACCTGACGCTGCTCGCCGAAGAAACCGGCTATCGCGGCGGCTTCGAGGTGACGGTCAATGTCGAGGGTGGCGAAGCCCTGGCGCTGAAAACCATGAACCCGCGTCTGGGCATTCTCGGCGGCCTGTCGATCCTCGGCACCAGCGGCATCGTCAGGCCGTTTTCCTGCGCGGCATACATTGCCTCGATCCATCAAGGCATCGACGTCGCGAAAACCAACGGCTACCTGCACATCGCCGCCTGTACCGGCAACGCCAGCGAGGACACCATGCGCCGGGTCTACAACCTGCCGGAAATCGCCCTGATCGAAATGGGCGACTTCGTCGGCGCCGTGCTCAAGCACCTGCGCAAAGTGCCTGTGGATAAACTCAGCCTGTGCGGCGGCTTCGGCAAGATCAGCAAACTGGCGGCCGGGCACATGGATCTGCACTCGCGCCATTCGAGCATCGACTTGCCGCAACTGGCCGAATGGGCGGCGGCGATTGGTGCCGACGACGATTTGCAGCAAGCCATTCGCGGGGCGAACACCAGTCAGCAGGCATTGGCGATGGCCAGTGCGGCGGGCGTTGCGCTGGGCGATGAAGTCTGCCGCCATGCTTTGGAGTTCGCCCGTAGCGTGGTGCCGGCGCAGGTTCAGGTCGAGGTGTTTGCGATTGATCGTCAGGGCGGCATCGTTGGCCATGCGGGAGCCTTTGTATGAAGCGAATCTTGTTGCTCGGCGGCGTGACTGAAGCGCTGGCCATCGCGCGCACGTTGGGGCCGGAACACATTTACAGCCTGGCCGGGGTCGGCCGGGTGCCGACCGATCTGACGTGTCAGGTGCGCGTCGGCGGCTACGGTGGCGCCGAAGGTCTGGCGCAGTTCATTCGCGACGAAGGCATCACACTTTTGCTCGACGCGACCCACCCCTACGCCGCACAGATCAGCCAGAACGCCGCCACCGCTGCGCAACTCACCGGCACCCCCTGCTGGGCCCTGCGCCGCCCCGCGTGGCAACCGCAACCCGGCGATGACTGGCGCGAAGTCGCCGACTGGGCCGAACTGATCACCGCCCTCGAACCCTTCCGCCGCCCACTGTTCACCCTTGGCCGCGAACCGCTGCAACACCTCGACGAAATCCCCGCGCACCAGTTCTGGACCCTGCGCGCCCTCGACGTCTACCCCGGCAACGAACGCTGCGAAGTCATCGGCGCCCGTGGACCGTTTCTGCTGGAGGATGAACGGGCGTTGTTCGAGCGGCGGCAGATCGACGTGCTGATCAGCAAGAACAGCGGCAGCACCGCGACCGAGCCGAAACTGGACGTGGCGCGGGAGCTTGGGGTGCCGGTGCTGGTGTTGAAGCGGCCGGAGTTGGCGGGGGTTGATCGGGAGTTTTGGACGGTTGCTGAAGCCATCGCTGCCCTCGCGGCCGGAGTCCGACCGTGAAAAACAAAAAGCTCAAGTCCTACTGAGTGCTAGGACACTGCCCACAAGAACTTAAAGAATCGCTGACTATCTGCACGAGCGGCCCAGGCTTACGTTTAGCGTTTCATCGAATTTGTGAGCACGCTCCAATGACCGGAAAATTCACCCGCTTCGACATCAAGGACTTTCTCCACACGCCTGCTGAACTGGTGCACTACGTCAAGGCATGTTCGGAACTGGACTCAGGCGATGGACGATTTAACCGCGTGGCGCTCCGAGACTATAAGCAGACCATCCGATTGAGAATTCAATCTGATCCGGATTTCGCACAGGCATTGCGAATCGAAGCCGCTACACTCTTTCATAACGGCGAGACGGAACTGGCAAGCATGCTACTCGCACAATTGCATGTAGCGCTGCGACACCAAACCGCACGACGCTTTTTTACTTATCGGCCCTGATCAGGCTAAATAGCCGCGCCTGATCGCCCACCCTACGGATCTGTCCCATGAACCGACACCGGCTCGCATTTGCCTGGATCGCCTGCTTTGCAGTGCTGTTCAACATGCTCGCCATGCCGTTGACGGGAGCGATGGCGCAGGCGGCGCAGACGCCGGCCGAGCAGTTGCTGTGGAGCAGTTTCTGCACCGGCAGCGGGACGAAGATGGTGGCGATCGACATCGGCAGCCTCGATCAGAAAGCGCCGCAGAGTGGTGACCATCATTCGACCATGCAGCATTGCTGGTGCTGTTCCGGATCGGCGCCGGTGGTGGCGTTGCCGGGGCATTCGCCGCAGCTGTATTTCGCTCGATACGAAAGCAATCGCAGCGTGGCGCCCGCCGTGCTGCAAACTCCGACACCGCGCCAGCAATGGCCGAGCCTAAATCCCCGCGCCTCTCCTCTGGTTTGATTTGTTCCCGCATTTGACCTGCGTTTCAAATCGTTCTGGAGAACTGCCATGTTGAACAAATTCATCGTCATCGCTGCGCTGTTGCTGCCTGCGTGCTTCGCCCATGCCCACGAATACAAGGCCGGCGAGCTGGAAATCGCCCACCCGTGGTCACAGGAACTGCCGCCGAACGCGCCGACGGTTGCCGCGTATTTCATCATTCACAACGCCGGCAAGACGGCTGACCGCCTGCTCAGCGTCGACTCGCCGATCGCCCCGACAGCGGAACTGCACGAGCACGTGATGCAGGGCGATCTGATGAAGATGCAACAGGTGCCGAACGTGGCCATCCCGGCCGGTGGAAACGTGACCTTCGCGCCGATGGCCTATCACGTGATGCTGATGAATCCGACCGACCGCAGTCTGCTGACCGACGGCAAGCGCTTCCCGCTGACCCTGCACTTCGAAAAGGCCGGTGACGTGACCGTCGAGGTCGCGGTGCAGAAGAAGTCGCCGGAAGCCACGCAAGCCCACGCGCACGCCCAGTAACCGTTCCGGCAGACTCCGCCCATGCGCCCCCTGAGCGCCAGGCCCTCCCTGCAACGCCGTCAGACTGAACACCTGACCCGCGGCAGCTGGATCGCCCTGTTCGCCATGTTGATGATCTTCATCGGCCCGCTGATTTCCCAGTCGATGCCGATGGATCAGCACGCCTCGACCTCCATGCCGATGAGCATGGACATGTCGATGGACATGCCGGGCATGGATCATTCCGGGCACAGTGCACAGCCCTCCACCGAACACTGCCCACCGGAATCCTCGCACCATGTGCTGTGGGAAAAGTGCGGCTATTGCAGCCTGCTGTTCAACTGCCCAGCGCTGACCGGTGGCGGCAGCTTCGCCACTTTCAGCATTCCACTCGTCAACACCTTCACCCCGCCCTCCCCGCGTCTGGGCCATGCCCGGCAGCCCGTCGTCCCCGGCGCCCGCCCCCGCGCCCCGCCCGGCGCAGCGGAAACCCCC
>NZ_POHV01000045.1:0-40715 GCF_002884345.1 Pseudomonas sp. GW456-12-10-14-LB2 | reverse complement strand
CATACGCCCCCACCACCCCGGACGGCGGCATCCCTGCCACCAGCGCCAGGCCAATGGAAATCAGGGTGATGACAATGAACGGATTGAGCCGGTAACGGGCGATCAGAACGATCAGGGCGATGATGGCAATGGCGGCGTACACCAGCAGCCAATAACCGAAGGACGGTGTCATGCGGTACTCCTCGAAAGGGTCACGTTCGAATGGGTTGTGAAACTCATAAATCATTTCGAGACCGAGTTTTCAAACCAAGTGAAAGTAATTTTCGTGGAGGGATAAGGGTTGTCGTTTTTGGATATGTCTTGTCGCGAATAATGAAAATCGCGGGGTGGGATTTTCATGGTTTTCGGGCACAAAAAAACCGGTGGAAACAAGCAAGCTTGTTTCCACCGGTCTCGGGGGCGTCAGCTTTTCAGCGTGAACTCACACCATTTCGTTACGAATCCATTCAACCACCGACGTGCGCTTCGGCGCCCAACCCAGCAATTCGCGGGCGTGCTTGCCGCGAACCCTGCTGTTGGAGCCCAGGCCGTAGTTGGCCATTTCGTAGCCCCACTCGGCTTCGGCGTCTTTCAGCGGCCAGTCTTGTGGCTGGCCCAGGTTCAGGGCTTCGGCCATGGCGGTGGTCATGTCGATGAACGACGCTTCGCCGCTTTCGACAAAGTAGAAGGTGCCCGGGACGTTTTTGATCAGGGCCAGCAGGTACAGCGCCACCACGTCTTCGATGTGCACGTTAGACCAGATGTTCTGGCCGGTGCCGACGTGACGCACCACGCCGCTTTTACGTGCCTGTTTCAGCAGGCGCGGCAGTTGCACACTGTCGCGATTGACGCCCAGGCTGTGGCCGTAGATCAGGGTGTTGCAGATGACGGCCGAGTTCACGCCGTCTTTCGCTGCGGCGAGGATCAGGTTGTCGATGGCCACCCGTGCGGCCTTGTCGACGGTCGGCTCCGGCAGATTGTCTTCGAAGTAGATGACGTCGCTGGATTTGCCGCCCGAGGCGTCGCCGACGATGCTCGAACCGCTGGTGTGCAGGAACACTTTGTTCGAGCCGCGCAGGGCATCGAGCAAGGCTTCGACGGCGCCGCGATGATCGCTGCTGGCGGCGTTGATCACGGCGTCGGCGGCACGGGCCTGTTCGGCCAGCAATGCGTTGTCGTCGAGGGTGCCGATCACCGGGGTGATGCCCAGTGCTTTCAACTCATTGGCCTGTTCGGCGCTGCGCACCAGACCGGTGACGGTGTGGCCGGCCTGGACCAGGCCGGTGGCGATGGAGCCGCCGATAAAGCCGGCAGCGCCGGTGACGAATACGTTCATGGAGAAACTCCCTGCGTGAGTAAGTGATGCAACGAGTATCGACCGGCGAGCCCGGTAGAAAAACCCGCCCATAACCAAATCACTGTTGCGCAGGGGTCACGAATCAGCCTTTGAAATCGGCGCTGGCGTAAGCCGCGAGTTTGCTCTGGATGAAGTCGAGGAAACACTGAATGCGCAGCGCCAACTGCGAGTTGCGGTAGTACACCGCGTTGATCGGCTGGCGATAACCGCTGTTGAATTCCGCCAGCAACACCTTCAGCCGCCCGGCACGAATGTCGTCGATGGTCATGAAGTGCGAAAGACAGGCAATGCCCTGGCCTTCCAGCGCCAGATGGCGAACCGTCTCGCCGCTGGAGGCGCTGATCGCCGGGGTGATCGGCCAGCGATCGCCGTGCACGTAACGCAGCGGCCACTGGTTGAGGCCTTCGTTCTGGGTGAAGCCAAGCAAGGTGTGCTCGCTCAAATCGGCCACTTCCTGCGGCGCGCCGTGCTTCTCAAGGTACTCGGGGCTGGCGACGATCAACAGCGGACTGCACCCCAGCGAACGGGCGTGCAACGTCGAATCGGCGAGGGTGCCGATGCGGATGGCGACGTCGGTGCTTTGTTCCAGCAGGTCAATGATCAGGTCATTGCTGTTGAGTTCGAGCTGGATGTCCGGGTACAGCCGACGGAATTCGTCGATGTACGGCACGACGGCGTGGAGCATGAACGGCGACGCGGCGTTGATCCGCAGTCGCCCTGATGGCGTCTGCTGGCGCGAAGACAGGCGCTCTTCGAGCTGGTCCATCTGGTCGAGGATCAGCTTGGCCTGTTCGAAGAAATACTTGCCCTCCTCGGTCAGGTCCATGCGCCGTGTGGTGCGGTTGATCAGCGTGGTGTCGAGCTTGGCTTCCAGCCGCGACAGCGTGCGGCTGACCGCCGACGGCGTCTGTCCGACCTGCTCGGCGGCGGCGGAGATCGAACCGCATTCGATCACGCAGACGAAAATCTGCAACTCATCGGATCTGGCTTTCACGGGTGTCCTCGAATCGAAAGGCCTGCTGCGCAAGCTCAGGCCTTCGATAGTAGCCGAGCGTCAGGCCTTGAGGCCAAACACCTCGGTCAGATGCTGCTCGTAACGCGCCACATCCGCTTCGATGTTCGGGCGTTTCATCACGTCCACACAGAGGAACGTCGGCAGGCCGGTCATACCGAGGAACTGGTTGGCCTTGTGGAACGGGAAGTACACGGCGTCCACGCCTTTGGCTTCGAAGAAGTCGGTCGGATCATCGAACGCCTGCTGCGGTGCGTTCCAGGTCAGCGACAGCATGTACTGCTTGCCCTGGATCAGACCGCCGCTGCCGTACTTCTGCGACGCGTCGGAACGGGTGCGACCGTCGCTGGCGTAGAGGCTGCCGTGGCCTTCGGTAAAGACTTCGTCGATGTATTTTTTCACGGTCCACGGTGCGCCCATCCACCAGCCCGGCATCTGATAAATGATCACGTCGGCCCAGAGGAATTTGGCAACCTCTTCGGCGACGTCGTAGCCCTCGTCGATGAAGGTGGTCTTGACGTCGACACCGCCGCGATCCAGCACGCTCAGCGCGGCTTCGTGCAGGGTGGTGTTGTAGCGACCGTCGGAGTGGGCGAATTTTTTACCGCCATTGAGCAGCAGCACTTTTTTCATGGGAGAGCCTCGATCGGATTCCGATGCGCAGCGCAGAGCGCTGGATGGAGAAGGGGAAAAATTGAATGGCGGCAGATTAGCGATCCGCCTCGCGCGGAATAAGCACCGATTGCGCAAAATTCATTTGAGTAAAACGCACGAATCGAACGCCGATTGTTGCCGTAGGATTGGCCGCCATCTGAATCTGAGGAGTTTTTTGCGATGAGCGAACGCCAGGGTTTCATCCTGCACGCCAAGACCCGCCCGGAAAAAGCCGAGGCTTTCGAAGCGTTTTTCCGCGCCTACGTCGAACCGAGCCGCGCCGAACCCGGCTGCATCGAGTACCACATGCTGCGCGACAAGGAAGACCCGAGCCTGTTCATTTTCTACGAGATCTGGGAAAGCCAGGCGCATCTGGACGTGCACTCGAACCTGCCGCACATGCAGCAGTTTCTGGCTCAGCGCATGGAATACCTGGAGCGTGATTTCGATATCCGCCCGATCGACATGCTCAGCGATTCGTCCGCTAGCCGCTGATCAGCAGATGGGCGCCGAGTGCGCCCAGACCGATGAAGAACACCCGCTTGAACAGAACGGCACTGATGCGCTGACGCAGCCATTGGCCGAGCAACATCCCGAAAACCGCCGGGATCAGCGCCAGCAGCGAGGCGCTCAGCTCCGCGCCGCCGAGCGACCCGCGCCAGAGCAATCCAGCGGCTAGCGCCAGGGTCGACACGGTGAAGGACAGGCCCAGCGCCTGCACCAGTTCATCGCGGCTCAAGCCCAGGGCCTGCATGTACGGAACGGCGGGAATCACGAACACACCCGTCGCCGAAGTGATGACGCCGGTGATCACGCCACACAGCGGACCGAGCCATGGTTCATGGCGGCGACTGACACTCAGCGTCGGCAGGAACAATCCGCTCAACGCATAGAGCAACAGCGCCGCGCCGAGCCCGCGCACCACCCAATGCCCGCCGGCCATGCCGATCCACAAGGTGCCGATGGCCGTGCCGAGGAAGATCGCCAGCAGCATCGGCCACAAGCGTTTCACCAGCCCCTGCAAATGCCTGCCGAACGCCAGTTGCCAGACGTTGGTCAAGGTTGCTGGAATGATCAGCAACGCCGCAGCCTGCGACGGTGCCATAGCCAGACCGAGCAAACCCATGGCGACGGTGGGCAGACCGAGACCGATTACACCCTTGATCAGGCCGGCAACCACGAAGGTCGTGATCACCAGCAATGACAAGGTCAGACCGAGGTTTTGATAGAAATCTGCGAGTGCGTTCATGGCGATACTGTGCGCCTGCGCGGGTGAACTGAAAATCTGTCATACACTGAGGCAGCCTCTCTCTCAGCAAGAGCCACGCGTCATGCACTTCGACCTCACCGACCTGCGCCTCTATTTGCACATCATCGACAGCGGCAACATCACCGCCGGCGCCGCGCGCAGCCATCTGTCGCTGGCGGCGGCGAGTGCGCGGATCCGGGCGATGGAAGCGTCGCTGGGCACCGAGTTTCTTGAGCGCGGGCGCCGTGGTGTCAGACCGACGCCGGCCGGTAAAGCCCTGGCGCAACATGCGCGGGTGTTGCTGCAACAGGCGGAACGTCTGCAACAGGATCTGGCCGAGTACGCCCGCGGCGTCAAAGGTCAGGTGCGGTTGCTGTGCAACACCACGGCACTCAGCGAATACCTGCCGGAGGTGCTGGCGGATTTCCTGCGTGAGCATTCCAATCTCGACATCGATTTGCAGGAACTGCCCAGCGCCCGCATTACCCATGCCTTGCGTCAGGGCGCAGCGGATCTGGGCATTGTGTCCGATGCGATCGACACCACCGACTTGCAGACCCGAGCCTTTCGCGATGATCCGCTGGTGCTGATTCTGCCGCTGGAACATCCACTGTCTGACGCGACCGAAGTCAGTTTCAGCGACGCTCTGCGCCATGACTTCGTCGGGCTGCAAGCCGACAGCGCTTTGGCGATTTACCTGGAAGAGCAGGCGCTGCACAACGGCTCGCGGATGCAGATCCGCATCCGTGCTGATGGTTTCGACGGCGTGATGCGCATGGTGGCCCGAGGTGCCGGTCTGGGCATCGTGCCGCTGGCGGCGGTTCAGCGCGCTGCGCCGCAAGCCTTCAAGACCTTGCCGATGAATGAAGGCTGGGCCAGGCGCAAACTGTTGCTGTGTGCCCGGGACTTCTCCGCCCTCCCCGCCTATGCCCGCGCCTTGCTCGACGCCTTGACTCTGCCCTGAGGGGCAGACTTTACCCTTGGGGTTTCTTCTTCAAGGACAGTGATTATGGGCAAGCGGATTCTGCTGATTCTCGGCCATCCATCCAGCGAAAGTTTCTGCGCGGCACTGGCCGGACGCTACACAAAATCGGCCCGCGAGGCCGGGCACGAAGTGCGGGAAATCGCCCTCGGCCAACTCGATTTCGACCCGATCCTGCGCGAAGGTTACCGTCAGGTTCAAACCCTTGAAGCGGATCTGCTCCAGGCTCAGGCCGACCTGCTGTGGGCCGAACACCTGACGCTGGTCTACCCGATCTGGTGGGGCGGGATTCCGGCGCTGCTCAAAGGCTTTTTCGACCGGGTCCTGCTTCCCGGTTTCGCTTTCAAATACCGCCAGGGCAAAGCATTTCCCGACAAACTCCTGCACGGTCGCAGCGCCCACCTGCTAGTCACCATGGACACGCCGCCCTGGTATTACCGCTGGATCTATCGCATGCCCGGCCTGCACGAAGTGCGCAAGAACACATTGGCGTTCTGCGGGATCGAACCGCGCCGGACGCTGACCTTCGGGCCAGTGCTCGGCGCCAGCGACCATCAACGCGAAACCTGGCTGAAGCAGGCCGGATCGATTGCCCGCCATTGAGTTTTCCGCTATTGGTGCGCATGCCCGCTGACGGAGAAAAGGGATTTGCACATGTACATCGGCCAGGCCGCACAGCGTTCGGGAACCACGATCAAGACCATCCGCCATTACGAGTCGATCGGCCTGCTGCCCGAGGCCCGGCGCCAGGGCAAATACCGGGTTTACGACCCGCAGACGGTCGAACTGCTGAGCTTTATCAAATGCGCGCAGGCGCTGGGTTTTCGCCTCAGGGAATTGCAGGCGATCTTTGCCGGCCAGCCCGAACTGACGCCTTATGAAAAAGCCCGCCGCGCGATTGCCGGCAAGCAACAGGAGATCGCGGCGCAGCTGTTGAAACTCAGCCGACAGCAAGAGGAATTGAGCGCGCTGGAGGCCAGTCTTGAACACGCGCAACAGCAATGCCTGTCGAGCGTATCGACCACAAAATAAGCACAAGGAATAGCTTGCAAGGTACGTATACATACGTACTATATCGCCAGAGCGAACGTGTTGCCCGATACCCGTTTTCGCACAACGACAACGGACAAGGAAGAACGGATCGGCTCCATTAAACCTACATGGAATGAGGTGACGCGATGGTTGATTCAACGGAGTTTCGTAATGCAATGGCGATGCTGGGGAGTGCCGTCACCATCGTCACGACCGATGGCCCTGCGGGGCGTTTCGGCTTTACCGCATCCGCGGTGTGCAGCGTAACGGATTCACCGCCCACGCTGCTGGTGTGCGTCAATCGCTCGTCGTCCAATCACGAGCATTTCAAGACCAATGGCGTGCTGTGCGTGAACGTCCTGACCGGCGACCACCAGTCGACCTCCGGGGCGTTCGCTAATCGACAGTTGAGCATGCAAGAGCGCTTTTCCAGCGTGAATTGCCAGACCCTGAAAACCGGTTCGCCGGTGATCGAAGAGGCGCTGGTCAGCCTGGATTGCCGGGTCAGCAAGGTCGACGAGGTTGGCACCCACAGCATCTTCTACTGTGAAATCCTCGAACTGCAGCAGCACAGCGAGGCCACGGAAGGCCTGGTCTATTTCAACCGCAGTTACTACCGTCTGAACGACGAACTGCGCCTGGCACCCGAGCAGTGATCCAGACACCCGCTGGCCTCGGCTGACGCCGGCGGGTCATGACAGGGATGTAACCATGCTATTCAATGAAGACAACTTCGCGGATATCGACCTGAACCTGATCATCATTTTCCTGGTGCTGTTCCGCGAACGCAGCGTGTCCCGCACGGCCGAACGTCTGCACGTCAAACAACCCGCCATCAGCGGATCGCTGGCACGGCTGCGCAAGCGCTTCGACGATCCGTTGTTTCTGCGCTCGTCGAGAACCATGCGCCCGACCTCGAAAGCCGAGCAACTGGCGCAAGCGCTGACGCCAGCCATCAAGCAAATCGAAGCGGTGATCCGGCTCTGAAAAACCGGCGAAAAAAAACCTGCGGGGGTTCGCTTCCGCAGGTTTCATTTCATCAGGCCGACTTGAGCGCCTGAGCGTACTCGACCCGAGCCCAGAACGCTGGCAGAAAGCACTCGCTGACCAGCAGCGCCGAACCATTGCGGGTGAAACGCGAACGCCGGGCCAACAGACGTTCGGCTTGCGGCGCGTAGCGATAGGACAGCGCGGCCAACGGCGCACCGGGCGGCAGCAAGGCACATTGGAAAGGCTCGCGCAGGGTCTGCTCCGACGTGTAGAGAATCTCGGCGAGCGGTCGACGACCATAGCCGTTCAGATCCGCCCAGTCGCCATTCAGTGCCGGCACGCTGGTCAGGCTGCGCGCGGTGACGCAGGCTTCGCCATCGAGCTTCATCACCACCTCACGCACCCAGCCGAGGGTGGCCGGCGGCACGTTCAGCGCTTGCGCTTCTTCAGGATTGAGCGGGCCATGGGACTGCTCGACGACTTCGATTGAATAATCGCCCATGGCTTTCAGACGTGGGGTCAGTGCCCCGGGCAAAAACAGCCAGTGATGCTCGGAGCCGGTCAATTCCGACAGCGGTCGCGATGACCAGTAATGACTTGTATCCATACCCGCTCACACCTTCCTGGTGATGGTGAATTGTTGGTTGCCGTGGAAGGCCAACCCTTCACCGGCGGTGTCTGTCACTCGGCTCCGTTTTCTTCGGTCACTTCGTGTTTGCTGATGACGCTGATGGTCTGTTCATCGGTCTTGACCGCCGCCAGCAGCGAGTCGAGCAATCCAGGAAAACGCACGTCCATGTCTTCACGACGCAAGGACAGCAGGTTTTCCCGGCCGTAAGGGCGCTGCCAAATCAGACCGCTGTCGCGCAGAACCCGCCAGTGGTGAGTCATGGTCGACTTCGATGCGCCCTTGAGGATCCGGCCGCACGGATGTTCCTGGCCATCGGACAACACTTTCAACACGGTCAGGCGTAGCGGGCTTCCCAATGCGTTCAGCACATTTTCCAGAAGGATCTGATCCTGATTGGGATGATTCGGGACGTTCATAGGTAGGTACCCTTGATGATATAGGCGGGAAAAATCCGGCTTGTATTCGTCTATACGAGAACAGTAAGACTATACACAAGATGTTTTTTCCCCGCGACAGCCGCCCCGGAGGCGGCGTCCCGCAAAACAACTACAAATCGCTGCTCTGCGCTGTCTCCAGCGCGGGCGCCTGGAACCCGCCGCCCAGCGCTGCCATCAACGAAACCGAACTGTCGATGTGCTTGCTGTTGAGGAAAGCCAGGCGCATTTCGTCCTGAATCAATTGTTGCTCGATGTTAAGCGCATCGAGGAACGTGTCCTCGCCGGCCTTGTAGCGCGACTGCGACAGATCGTAGGACGACTGGGCAATCGCACAGGCATCGCGCTGCACGACGATCTGCTGCTCGAACGAACGCAACTGCGTCACCGAAATCGCCACCTCGTGCAGGGCCGAATTCAACACCCGGTTGTACTGCGCGATGGAGCTGTCGAGTTCGGCATTGCCGGCCTTGAGATCCGAGCGCAGGCGCCCGGCATCGAAGATCGGCAGCGACACCGTCGGCGCCACATTCCAGAACTTGCTGACCCCGGCGAACAGCGCATCTCCCGTCAATGCATGAGAACCCGCCGCCGCCACCAGATTGATGTTCGGGTAGAACGTGGTCTTCACCGCCTCGACGTTTTTAGTCTCGGCCTCCACGCGCCAACGTGCGGCGACGAGGTCCGGACGACGGCCCAACAACTGGGCTGGCAACTGCGCCGGCAAGGCCACCACACTGGCTTGCAGATTCGATGGGCGCTCGAGCGTGTGCGCACGATCAACGCCTTTGCCGATCAGCGCCGACAACTGGAGACGAGCAATTTCAATGTCTTCGTTGGCGCCGATCAGGGTCGATTCCGAACGCGCCTTGAGGCTTTGCACCTGCTTGAGTTGCGACAGGTTGTCGAGGCCCGAGCCGTAACGTGAATCCGTCAGGTCAACCAGTTTGCTCAAGCGTTCGAGATCGCGCTGGTTGAGCTCCGAGACCTGCCACGCATACGCCAACTGGTTGTAAGCCTTGACCACGTTGACCGCCAGAATGAGCCGCGACGATTGCAGATCGACTTCCGCCGCTCGTGCGCTGTTGAGCGCCGATTCCCACGCGGCGCGCTGGCCGCCCCAGAGGTCGAAGGTGTAGCTGAAATTGACCGCCAGATTACGCGCGGTGAAGTACTTGTGACCCTCGCCGCTGTAGTCCTCGAAGCGCGACAGCCGACCGCGAGTGACACCCGCCGACGCGTCCATTTCCGGATAACGCTCGGCGTCGCGCAGGTCGAGAAATGCGTTGGCCTTGGCGACCCGGGCAGCGACTTCCTGCAAGTCCGGGTTGCTGGCATACGCCTCTTCGATCAGCGCGCCCAGACGTGGATCGCCAAGCGATGTCCACCAGTCCGCACGCGGCCATTGGGCCGGCGGCAACTTGTCTTTCAGGCTGTCGGACGGCGCATCGGCGACCGCCAGCAGTTTGCCCTGATGATCGATCCCGGCGTAGTTCACACAACCCGCCGCCAACAGGATGGACGCCGCCAGCGGCGCCAGCATCAAACGTGTAATCGAATGCATGTCACGTCCTCACAGGATGGGTTGCGGCACGCCGGCCGGCTCGGCTTCGGGTGCGTGGCTCGGTTGCTTGATCGAACTGAGCAGCGTGTACACCGACGGCAGAATGAACAGGGTGAACAAGGTGCCGATCAGCATCCCCACCACAATCACCAGGCCCAGGCCGAAGCGGCTGTTGGCGCCGGCACCGCTGGCGAACAACAGCGGCGCGAGGCCGACCACCATGGCAGCGGTGGTCATCAGAATCGGCCGCAGACGCACCTGCGCGGCGTGCTGGATCGCTTGCACGCGGTCCATGCCTTGCTGGCGCTGCAACTCGTTGGCGAACGCGACCATCAGGATCCCGTGCTTACTGATCAGACCGATCAGCGTGATCAGGCCGATCTGGGTGTAGATGTTCATCGAGGTCATGCCCAGCGCCAGCGGCACCAGCGCTCCGCAGATCGACAACGGCACGCTGATCAAAATGATGAACGGGTCGCGGAAGCTCTCGTATTGCACGCTCAGCACCAGATAGATGATCACCAGGGCCAGGCCGAAGGTGAACGCCAGGCTGTTGCCTTCCTGCACGTATTGGCGGGCGTCGGACTGCCAGTCGAAACTGAAGCCGGCCGGGAAGCCTTCCGATTGTTTTTGCAGGAAGCCCACTGCATCACCCAACGTCACGCCCGGCGCCGGAATGGCCTGGAACGTGGCGGAGTTCTGCTGGTTGAACTGGGTCAGGCGATTCGGCTCGACCTTGACGCTGAGGGTGGCCAGTGTCGACAGCGGGACCGGATTGCCCTTCTGATCCTTCACGTAATACAGCTTCAGGGTTTCCGGGGTCAGGCGATCCGCCGACACAGACTGCGGGATCACGTCATAGGAACGGCCGTGGAACGAGAACCGGTTGACGTACTTCTCGCCGATCAGGCTGTTGAGCGTTTCGCCGATGTCCTGCATGCGGATGCCCAGGGCGTTGGCCTTGGCCCGGTCAACCTGGATTTCCACCAGCGGGTTGTTGAAGTCCAGATCACTGTCGACCACCGCGAACAGACCGCTGGCCTGCGCCGCCTGCTTGAGCTGATCCATCACGTTGTACAGCGCCAGATATTCCTGATCGCTGCGGATCACCATCTGCACCGGCAGTCCACCGGTAGAGCCCGGCAACGGCGGCATCTGGAACACGAAAATGCTCGTGCCTTCGATCTGGTTCACCCGAGCCTGCAAGTCAGGCTGGATGGTGTTGGCATCGCGGCCGCGTTTTTCCCAGTCCACCAGGTTGATCCCGCCGACGCTGTTGGACAGACCGTCGGAACCGTTCGCCACCCAGTTGCTGTAACCCTCGGGGATTTCGTTGAAGGTCTTGTACAGCTCGTGTGCGTAGGCTTCGAGGTAGTTCAGGTTGGCGTGCTGTGGTGCCTTGATCGCGGTCAGCAGGATGTTCTGGTCTTCCAGCGGCGCCAGTTCGGTCTGCGCCGAGCGATAGAGGAACGGCAGGCTGAAGAAGATCACCAGCGCCACGCTCAGGCTGATCCAGCGACGCGCCAGCGAACCGCCGAGCAGTGCGCCATAACGACGGGACAGGTACTGGAAGAACCGATCTGCCTTCACCGCCATGAAACCTTCGCTGGTTTTCGCGTCCAGCAAGCGGGTACTCATGATCGGCGACAGGGTCAGGGCGACGATGCCGGAAATCACCACGGCGCCGGCCAGGGTCAGCGCGAACTCCTTGAACAGCGTGCCGGTGAGGCCGCCCATCAAGCCGATCGGCGCGTACACCGCCGCCAGGGTGAAGGTCATCGCCACCACCGGACCGGCCACTTCACGGGCGCCGATCAGCGCGGCGTCGAACGGCGTCTTGCCCTCTTCGATGTGACGGTGAACGTTCTCCACCACGACGATGGCGTCGTCCACCACCAACCCGATGGCGAGCACCATGGCAAGCAAGGTCAGCAGGTTGAGGCTGAAGCCGAACATCTGCATCAGCATCGCCGCGCCGAGCATCGACAGCGGGATGGTCACCAGCGGAATCAGCACGGTGCGGAACGTGCCCAGGCACAGGTAAATCACCAGCACCACGATCACCAACGCTTCGAGCAGGGTGTAGCTCACCTCGTCGATCGACGACTGAATGAAGTGCGCCACTTCGAACGGGATCTGCACGGTCACGCCCGGTGGCAGGGTTTCCTGGATCTGCGGCAGCAATTCACGCACACGTTTGACGATGACCAGCGGGTTGCCGGTCGGTGCCGCGTCCAGACCGAGGAACAGCGCCGGCACATCGCTCATCGCGCCGCTGGTGTCGGTGGAGGCGGCGTTCAACTCCACGGTGCCGACGTCACGCACACGGATGATGTGGCCGTTGTCGTTGCGCAGCACCATGTCGCGGAAATCTTCGACGCTGTTCAGGTCAGTATTGACCCGCAGGTTGCTGACCACGTACAGGCCTTTGACCTGACCGGGAGCCGCCTGGAAGTTGTTGCCCTCGATGGCCGCCGACACGTCCTGCCCGGTCATGCCGTAACCGGCCAGACGCTGCGGATCGAGCCACAGGCGCATGGACAGTTTCTGCTCGCCCATGATGTTGATCTTGGCCACGCCTTCGATGCCGGCGAACATCGGTTCGACGACGCGGGAGATGTAATCCGACATCTCCGGAATGGTCAGGTTGGAGCTGGCGAACGCGACGTAGGCCACGCTGGTGAAGCCGCCGGAAGTGCGTTCCACCACCGGGTCGTAAGCATCCTTCGGCAAGCGGTATTTGATCTGGTTGACCTTGGCCATGACCTCGGTCAGCGCCGCGATGGAGTCACTGTTGAGTGCCATGCGGATCGTCACCTGGCTGCGACCCTGGGTCGAAGTCGACGACAGATAGTCGATGCCCTCGACCGAGGCCACGGCCTGGCTGATCGGCTGCGTGACGAAGCCTTGCATCAGCTCCGAAGAGGCGCCGGGGTACTGGGTCGTGACCGTGATGGTCGACGTCTCCAGCATCGGGTACTGGCGGATCGGCAGGTTCATCAGCGCGCGCACCCCGAACAGCAGGATCAGCGTGCTGACCACCACGGCCAGCACCGGGCGGCGAAGAAAGAGGTCGGTGAAATTCATTTTTCCAGCCCACTGAGTTTAAGAGCAATCGTGTCCGGCACGCCTTCCACCGCCACGCCGTCGTGGAGCTTGAGCTGGCCGGACGTCACCACCTGCACGCCCTCGGTCAGGCCCTTGTCGACCACCGCCCAGCCATCGCGGCGCTCGCCGACCTTGATGCTTTCGCGCTTGACCTTCTGCACGCCGGCTTCGTCGGTGTAGACCGAGAACACGCTCTCGCCGTAGGCGTTGTAGGTGATCGCGGTTTCCGGAATCAGCAGCTCGGCGGTCTGCGGCAGGGTCACCGAGACCCGTGCGTACATGCCGGGACGCAGGCGTTTTTGCGTGTCGGTAATGACCGCTTGCACGTTGATGGTGTGGGACTGGTTGATCTGCGGATCGACCGCGACGATCTTGCCGGCGAAGGTCACATCACCCCAGGCATCGACCTTGGCCTGCACGGTCTGGCCCAGTTGCACTTGCGAGCCATCGCGCTCGGCGAGGGTGAAGTTGACGCGCAGCACGCCCGGATCGGTCAGGGTTGCCACCGCGCTGCCGGCCTGCAGGTATTGGCCCAGGTGCGCCTGGCGAATGCCGAGGGTGCCGGCGAACGGCGCGCGGATATGCCGTTGAGCGATCTGCGCCTGCATGCGCTCCATGTCGCCTTTGGCCGCGTCGTATTGAGCGCGGGCACTGTCGAAGGCGCGACGGCTTTCGGCGCCGGTCTTGGCCAGTTCCTGGACCCGGGCGAACTGGGCCTTGGCCGATTCGTACTCGCCTTTCAGGCGAACCAGTTCGCCTTGCTCCGGCGCATCGTTGAGCTTGAGCAGCACTTGCCCCGCCTTCACTTCATCGCCGGACTCGAAATCGATGTCCACCACTTTGCCGCTGACTTCAGCCGACACCAGCACCTGGCGCTGGGCTTCGAGTTTGCCGATGGCTTCGAGGTAGTAGGTGTACGGTTGTTTCTTGACCACGGCCAGACCGACCCGGGTGCTGGGAATCCGTTGCTCGGCCGCCGCCGGTGGCGGCGACCAGAAACGCCAGCCCAGTGCAGCGGACAACACCACCACAAGAATAATAAAGATCAGCGACTTGATAATGTTTCGAGCAAGCATGTGGCACTCCCTTGACTCTTTGCTGCGAGCACAAAAGTTTGAGTTTTAAGAAAATAAAGGTGCAACTTAAGGCGGGCGCGTTATCGATCCCTGTGAACTTTCACTTGTAAACGCGCCCGCTTTATTTATCCGCTGTTACGCCGCGGCCAGTACGTTGGTTTTATCCAGGTAATACTTGCCGATACCATGCAAGTTCAAAGGCGACAACGTGAAGTGCTTCGAACCGGTGTGGATATCGCGGAAGCAACGCTCCAGGAAGTGCGACTTGTAGACGGCTTTGGAACCGGCCATCGAATAGATCTGGTTGACCGCATTGACCGAGTTCTCGGTCAGCACCGAGGCTGCCAGGCCGACACGGGCGCTGACCGGTTCGCCGATGGTTTCACCCCGGTTGATCACCTGATGGATCGCATCTTCCAGCAGCAGTTGTGCGGTATGCACCGAGGAGATGGCGCGACCGGTCTTCTCGAAGATCACCCCTTCCAGGCCCGGGTCGGTGTTCACGGCGCGGTCATTGCGGAAGTGATCGACCGCCGCCCGGGCCACGCCCAGCACGGTGGACATCGCCGCCAAGGTGCCGAACTCGTAGTAACCGGTGGCGTAGGCCCGGGTGCTGCGCGCTTCGGGGGATTGCTTGAGGGTTTCGACATCCAGCGAGAAAGACTTGTGGACGATCACGCTGGAGCACTGGAAGTGATGGCTGCCGGTGCCGCGCATGCCCAGGGTGTCCCAGGTCGGCAGGATGGTGCATTGGCTGGCGGGGACGAAAAACATCCGCACTTCCGGATTAGTGTTGTTTTCGGTGCCTTTGACGGTGGCGGTGCAGACCAGCCAGTCGGCGTGGGCCGAGCCGCTGGCGAACGCCCATTTGCCGCTCAGCAGGTACTCGTCGCCCATCGGCAGCGCTTCGCCACCGGAGTGGATGGCGCCGATCACGAAACCGTCGCAGTGGTTGTAGATCGCTTCGGAAGTGGCTTCCGGCAGGTAATCCGACAGGCGCCCCATCGCCACTTGCACCGCCAGCTGCCAGGACAGCGAAGCGTCAAACCGGGCGAATTCCAGCAGCAGGGCCGAGGTGGTCTGGATATCGACCTGGGATCCGCCGAACGCCTTGGACACCGAGGTACGGCCAAAACCTTCCTTGAAGAATCGGGACATCACATCCTTGTGCGTCGCGTTGGTCTGCTCGCTGTAATCGCGGTGCTGAATAATCAGCGGATTCAGTGCACGCACCTTCTCGAGCCATTCATTGGATTCGGAGGGAAGGCTGTTCCATTGCATTAGATTTTTCATAACGGCTCCTAGCTATTATTTATTTACGATCAGCAGACGAAAAAACAGACAGAACTTTTTATTGTTGTTAAACCCCGATAAAAATGTACGTCTACAGTCGTACATTTGACAAGCACTATTATCAGACTTCTTTCATTTCCCAAATAAAAGAGCAATTACTGTCCGACAATAACGCGAGGCGCAAGAGGCCACGTAACTTGCGAACAAGTTACGTTGCTTGAAACTTTTGGATTACTTCACGCCGGCACGCCGATCACTGACTTTCGACAGTGAGGCCCAGTCCTGATCGGCCTGACCATGGGCCATGCCGTCCAGCAGGTTGTCCTTCAACACGCTGGCAAACGGCAGCGGCACCTGCGCCGCTTCACCGGCCTCCAGCGCCAGGCGTACATCCTTGAGACCCAGCGACAACTTGAAACCCGCCGGCTCGAATTTCTCATCGACCATCAGCTTGCCGTAGCCCTGATAAACCGGCATGGCGAACAGGGTCGAGGTGATCATCTCGATGAACGCCTCGCGACTGATACCGTAGCCGCCGGCCAGGGTCGAGGCTTCGGCCATGGATTCGATCGCCGAAGCGATCATCAGATTGGCCGACAGTTTGGCGGCGCAAGCCACTTCAGCCGTGTCGCCGAGCGTCCAGGTCTTGCGCCCCAGCACGTCGAACAGCGGCTGTACCCGGGCCATTGCTTCGGCGGGCCCGGAGGCGAGAATGTTCAGATTGCCAGCGGCCGCCACATCGACCCGCCCCAGCACCGGTGCCGACACGTAACCGACGCCGCGTGTTTCATGCACGGTCGCCAGTTCCCTGGCCAGCGACACGGACACCGTGGACATGTTGACGTGCACGCTGCCGGCCTGCAGACCGTCCAGCGCCTTGGCGTCGAAGAACACCGAGCGGATTGCCGTGTCATCGCCGAGCATGGAAATCAGCACCTCGGCCTTCGCCGCCAGCGCCGGTGTCTCGACTGGTTCGGCGCCGGCCTTGGCCAGTGCTTCCAGCGGTGCCGTCGAACGATTCCACACGCGGACCCGATGCCCGGCTTTCAGCAGGTTCAGCACCATCGGTGCGCCCATCGTGCCCAGACCGATAAATCCCAGTTCCATGTCGCGTTCCTCTCTCGATGAGGTGTTCAAAGCCGTTCAGACGATGATGCAGAATTGCGATTGTACGTGTACAGGCGTACATTTCAAGTGCCGCGATGATTCATTCTTCGCGGCAAGGGTTTCAAACACACCTTTACCCAAGGCAAGGAGGCTTTATGCAATTCGGGATCTACACCGTTGGCGACGTCACACAAGACCCTACCAACGCCCGTACCCCCAGCGAATCCGAGCGCATCCAGGCCACCCTGCAAATTGCGCAGAAGGCCGAAGACATCGGGCTGGACGTGTTCGCCACCGGCGAACACCACAATCCTCCGTTCATCACCTCCTCTCCCACCACGCTGCTGGCCTACATCGCAGCCAAGACCCAACGCATCATTCTTTCGACGTCCACCACCCTGATCAGCACCAACGATCCGGTTCGCCTGGCCGAAGAGTATTCGCTGCTGCAAAACCTCTGTGGCGGGCGCATGGACCTGATGCTCGGCCGGGGCAACACCGCACCGGTCTATCCCTGGTTCGGCAAGAGCATCGCCGACGGTCTGCCACTGGCGATGGAAAACTATCGCCTGCTGCACCGGCTCTGGCGCGAAGCAGACCTCAACTGGAGCGGACGCTTTCGCACTCCGCTGAAAAACTTCACCTCGATCCCGAGGCCTCTCGATGACCTGCCGCCCTTCGTCTGGCACGGCTCGATCCGCACCCCGGAAATCGCCGAGCAGGCCGCGTATTACGGCGACGGTTTTTTCGCCAGCCACATCCTCTGGCCCCGTGAGCATTTCATGGCGCTGGTCGAGTTCTACCGCGCGCGTTTTGCCCATTACGGTCACGGCACACCGGAGCAGGCGATCGTCGGTCTCGGCGGGCATATTTTCATGCGCCGCAACTCGCAGGATGCACGCCGGGAATTCCGTCCCTACTTCGACAACGCCCCGGTGTATGGCCACGGTCCATCTCTGGAAGAGTTCATGGAAATGACCCCGCTGGCCGTCGGCAGCCCTCAGGAAATCATCGACAAGACCCTGACCTTCCGCGAGTACTTCGGCGACTATCAGCGCCAGCTGTTCCTGTTCGACCATGGCGGCATTCCGCTGAAGACCGTGCTGGAACAACTCGACATGTTCGGCAAGGAAGTGTTGCCGGTGTTGCGTGAAGAAACCCGCAAACGCCGCTCGCCGCTGGCGGCCGAAGCGCCGACACATGCCAATCGCCTGGCCCGTTTGCAAACCCTGTCGGCCGATCCGCACTCCACGGCCAAAGCTGCACAACTCGACAGCGTGACCGGCCACTGAACCTGTGGGAGCGAGCACGCTCACTCCCACACTTGATCAGGCAGCGCCTTTCAACGGGCGCTGCGCATCCATCGCCACCACCACGTCATCGTGGATCAAACGCGCCAGATACTGACCGTAACCGGTCTTGCTCATGCTGCCCGCGTGCACCAGCAACTGCGCGTCGTCGATCCAGCCCTTGTTGTAGGCGATCTCTTCGAGGCAGGCGATTTTCAGGCCCTGGCGTTTCTCGATGGCCTGCACGAAATTGCCGGCCTCAATCAACGCATCGTGGGTTCCGGTATCCAGCCAGGCCATCCCACGACCCATCACCGATACGTTCAATTTCCCGCGTTGCAGATAGACGTTGTTGACATCGGTAATCTCCAGTTCACCTCGCGGCGATGGCTTGATGTCGGCAGCAATCTTCAGCACTTCGTTGTCGTAGAAATACAGGCCGGTGACGGCATAGTTGGACTTCGGATCGCTCGGTTTTTCGCAGATGCTCAAGGCCTTGCCGGCAGCATCGAATTCCACCACGCCAAAGCGCTCGGGATCGGCCACGTAGTAACCGAACACCGTAGCGCCTTCATCACGCGCCGCCGCTAGCAGCAGGGTTTCGCCGAAGCCGGCGCCGTAGAAAATGTTGTCGCCGAGCACCAGGCAGACGTTGTCTTCACCGACGAATTCGCGACCGATGATGAACGCTTGAGCGAGACCGTCCGGGCTCGGTTGTACCGCGTAGCTCAGGCTCAGGCCCAACTGGCTGCCGTCGCCGAGCATGCGCTGAAAGCCCGGCAGATCTTCCGGGGTGGAGATGATCAGGATCTCGCGGATTTCCGCCAGCATCAGCACCGACAGCGGGTAGTAGATCATCGGTTTGTCATACACCGGCAGCGACTGTTTCGAGACGCCCAGGGTGATCGGGTGCAGACGCGAACCGGCGCCGCCCGCCAGCAGAATTCCTTTGTACTTGGCCATGCTTTTTTCCTTTCAAGCAGTGAGATTTGAATGACTGAATGTTCAAGCCACGAGGGCTTCGTCGCGTTGCTCGCCGAGGCGCTCCAGCGCGTAGGCACCGGACATCACCCGCACCCACCAGGCGCGGTTGTCCAGATACCAGTCGACGGTTTTTTTCATGCCGCTTTCGAAGGTTTCCTGCGGGGTCCAGCCCAGCGTTGCGTGGATTTTCCCGGCATCGACGGCATAGCGTTTGTCGTGGCCCGGACGATCCTTGACGAAGGTGATCAGATCGCGGAAGTGAGCAACACCCGCCGGCTTTTCCGCGCCGCGTGCCTCAAGCAAATCGCACAGGGTTTGCACCACTTCCAGGTTGGTCTTCTCGTTGTGGCCGCCGATGTTGTAGGTCTGCCCGACCTCACCGCGCGTGACCACCGCGTACAGGGCGCGGGCGTGATCTTCGACGAACAGCCAGTCGCGGATTTGTGCGCCATCGCCGTACACCGGCAACGGCTTGCCTTGCAGCGCATTGAGAATGACGTGAGGAATCAGTTTTTCCGGGAAGTGATACGGCCCGTAATTGTTCGAGCAATTGCTCATCACCACCGGCAGGCCAAAGGTGCGATGCCAGGCGCGGACCAGATGATCGGAACCGGCCTTGGTCGCTGAGTACGGCGAACTTGGCGCATACGGCGTGCGCTCGGTGAACGCCGGATCTTCGGGTTCCAGGTCGCCATACACTTCATCGGTGGAAATGTGATGGAAACGGAACGCCGCCTGTCGCGCCGCGTCCAGTCGGTTCCAGTAACCACGCGCCGCTTCGAGCATCGTGTAGGTGCCGACGATGTTGGTTTCGATGAAGGCTTGCGGACCATCGATCGAGCGGTCCACGTGGGACTCGGCGGCCAGGTGCATCACCGCATCCGGTTGCAGGCGCGCGAACAGTTCGTCCAGCGCCGGCTTGTCGCAGATGTCGACCTGGCAGAAACGGTAACGCGGCGAATCGGACACATCGGCCAGCGATTCAAGGTTGCCGGCGTAGGTCAGTTTGTCGACGTTGATCACTTCACATTCGGTCTCTTCAATCAGAAACCGCACCACGGCCGAGCCAATGAAGCCCGCGCCCCCTGTCACTAAAATTTTCATCAGCGCCTCCCCTGGCAAAATGATGATTGAACGTCCTTCGATGCTGTGTGCGGGTCAGTTCAACAACGCGACCCAGTATTGCGACAGCCCTTGTTCGAGAATCAGCAGTGTCTGGATGCAGACGAAGCTTTCGTCAGTGGTTGCCGAGGTTGCGTTGAGCGGGCCGAAACCACCGTCCTGCTTCTGATGGGCAGCGATCCAGTCTTTCGATTCCTGCAAATACGTCGGCTGCGCGTCGAGCAGATACATTGCTGCGATAGCCATGTAAGTACCCACCAGGCTGACCGCTTTGCCCGGCCGGTAGTGGAACGAGCCGTTGGCCAGTTGCAGCTTTTGCAGCCAGGCGATGGTCTGTTCGGCATCGACGATGCGTCGGTTGAGAATGAACAGCGTCGACACCACGCGGTACACCGAAAAGGCGTCCGGCGGATACCCGGGTTTGTTGGCGAAACCGCCATCGGCCGAGCGGCAGCGCAAGGCGAACGCCATCACGCCCTGCTCGTCCGGCGCCTTGGCTTCAAGGGCATGCAGCGACAGCACCGCCAGGTTGGTGTGCCAGATGTCCGAGCCGAAACCCGGCACATCGCCGAACCCGCCGTCCGGGTTCTGGCACGCTTGCAGGTAACGCACGCAACCGCCGATATCGTTCGGTAACGCGCCCAGCACTCGCAGCGACAACACTGCGCAGTAGGTCGCGAACACATCGCTCAGGTGACCCGGTTGCTCGGCAAATCCGCCGTCGGTGTTTTGCGAGGCCCTGATGCAATCGATCAGGCTGGCCTTGTTTTCGATTTGCAGACCCAGCGCGTGCAAGTCCGAGATCACGTGCAACCCGGAGAACACCTGCCAGGTCTTGTCGGCACGGAAACCCAGCGGCGCGGTTTCGGCGGTCAGCCCGTAAGGCGTTTCATTCGACGCCCGGGCCTTGGCCAGCCACGCCAGATAACGCTGCAGATCGACATTGATGGTCGGCACGCCATTCGGATGAATGCGCTGCACATCACCACCGCCATCGATCACTTGCAGCTCACGGTTTACCAACGCCGCATCGTCATGATGAGTGACGGCAGCGGCCGGTTCGATGGACTGCAAGGCGTGGGCCGCGGCGAGCTGGGTTTTCAGACTCTTCAGGTGCAACGGCAGGTACGTCAGGTTGCCGATACTGAAAATCCCCGGCTGACGCGGCGGCGCCCAAAACTGGCGAATGAACGGCACGGTCGGGTCATCCGGGGTCGACCAGAAATAGCCCTTGCCCATGAACAGCCCGCCATTGCGGGCGTCGTGAAACTCCAGCAACGCTGCCGTCACCGAAGCCCGGTCGGCTTCGCTCGCGCCGGACGGCAAGGCTTGAATCGCCTGCAACAGCAACGCCACGTCGTAGGCAGTCTTGATCGGAAATGGCGACTCGTGATTTTTGTACGAAGTGTGCCAGTCGCAACGCACTTTGCCGTTGATCCCGACCCGATCCCAATACCCGCCGTACGCCGGATCGCGGAACAGCGCCAGGGTTTGCAGCAGGAACGAACGGGCCAGATTCGACAGCGCATTGTCGTCCCGCGTATCAGCCAGTTGCGCCAGCACCAGGCTTACCTGAGCCCGCACACCGCAACGGGTCAGCGCCACATCGACACAGGATTGGCTGTCGCTGCCGGCCACCCGGCCGATCAGGTTTTCTGCATGAATCTGCAAGTGCCCGACCAAGCCGAGACCCAACGGCTGATTGTCGATACGCGCCAGCAAGGCCGTGGCGCTGATGTCGAGATCGATCGAGGTCGCGAGCTCCAGCGGAGTCGACCAGTCGCTGCTGTACAGGCCGGCGACCGTGGAACGGGCGTAGAGCGCTCCGACCTTTTCCAGCAGGCCGTGGATCGCGGCATTGTTCGCCGCGTCCTGCGGCACCCGGCGCTGATAGGCAATCAATGCCGCCAGCGCATCCAGTTGCAGCGCCAGCGTGCGGCAGCGTCCGGAGCCGTGCGGCGTCCAGTAGCGGTCGGCGAGCTCATGGAAACCGCCATTCGAAGCATCATGCAAACGCATCAGCCCGTCATGGGCAAAACGCAGTTCGACATCGTCGCCGTGCTCGGCCTGGTAGAGCGTCGCCGCGACCTGATCCTGCAACTGCTTGTCGCTGGAAATCGCAACCTCGCCACTGGCATCGGTCACGGCGAAAAAGCCGCCGTGGTCGATGTCCTTGAGGCCTTGATCAAATTGAAACTGCGGATGCAGTGACATGGTGAATCCCTCTTCCTTGAGGTTAAGCGGCTTTGCTTTCAGTCAGCGACACAACGCTGCCCTGGCACAACTCAATAATGCGCGTCGCGGCGCGGGCGGCACCTTCGCCATCCGGCGCGGCCACTTGCTGATGCGGCGCGTAGTAGGTCGATGCGTCGGTGTCTTTTTCCAGTTCGCCCTGGATCAGTTCGACGATCGCATCGCGGTCGTGGCCCAGATGCGTCGGGAAACCCAGCAGCTCCAGACGGCGCAGCGCTTCGAGTTCGTGGTACTCGGATTTGGACGGCAGCACGAACAGCGTCGGAATCTGGAGTGCGGCGATTTCCGTCACGGTGATCCAGCCCGGCGCCGAAATCAGCAGGCTGGCTTCGCGCAGCAGGCCCATCCAGTCCGGGTAGTACGGCACGCAGACGACGCCGTCCTGAGCCTGGATATCCTGACGGCCGAGTAACACCAGTTTCAGTTCCGGATTGCGCTCGCGCAGGATCTTGAAGCTGTCCAGATACGCAGCGAGCAGCGCATCCTTGTTCTGGGCAAACATCGTGGTGCCGCTGATCGAAGCCACAATGAACGGCGAGTCGCCGAGGTTCAGTTGCTCGCGCACGTTCAAGCCGGTCTGCACATTGATGTCGCGGATCATCGGGCCGACAAAATGCGCCTTGCCGCTGACCAGCGCTTCGGCCACCGGCGTGCCCTGATCGAGGGAAGCCACGTACGGTTTGTCGGTCAGCACCAGTTGGCTCTGATTGATCATCCAGTTGAACTGGCTGTGCAGCGCGGTGCGGGCCCGGGCCATTTCCAGCGCGTTGACTTCGAAACCGCCGTCGGCCAGATCATGGTCTTCGAGCTGGCACAGGGTGAAGTCGTAGCGCTCGGTGACGAACACCAGCGGCGTACCGCTGAAAATCGCGGCCAGGCAGGCGGCCATGTTGTAGTCCGACACCAGAGCGGTCGGTTTGTACTCGGCGATCAGGGCCAGGTAAGACAGAATCCGCTCGCCGGACAAGAAGGTATTGGCGATATAACCGCCAATGTAATTATTCCAGTCGAGTTCTTTCGACAAGTTGCTCTTTTTCGAGTAATCGACCAAACGACCGGCAATATCCACAACTTCTACGCCAGACTTTTCGAACATCGGCGTGAAGGTTGGCTGCAAGGAAGCCAGTGCAACGGTCAATGGCATGTCCGGACGCTGTTTCTTGATCGCCTGAGCGATGGACAGCGCGCGCATGTTGTGACCGGAACCGGTTGGATTGGGGGCAAATAAAATCATTCCTGAATCTCCATTAGTTGAACAACGCCATGAACCACAGTGTTTTCCAATACATCCCTTATAACCACCGAGTACGGTTTGATAACGGCACCGTCACCAATATTCAGTGGACCTACCAAGATGGCGCCCTCGCCAATAACGCAACGACTTCCAATGCGCACCGGTGCCTCCTCCCAGGGCAGTGAGCGGAATGAATGATCATGAGTGGAGGCAACGATCGTGACCCCCTCGGACAACTCGCTGAAAGCACCGACGGATACGCCGCCGGCCGCCTCGATAACCACACCGGCAGCCAGTCGCACGCCGGTGCCCAATTCGATGCCGCCCAGTTGAGACATGCCGCCCTGGCGGTTGCTGCGCCCGATCAGAATGCAGTCCCGGGCGATTTCCACCGACGCTCCGCCGCGCAATTCGGCATCGATCAGGGCGTCGTCGCTAATGTCCCAGGTCTGGGTGTCGGGGTTCAGCGACTTGAGCCGCGCGACCGACTGCGTGGACCGATCGAGCATTGACGGCAAGCCTTGGCGCGCCCGGTCCCGGACTTTGGCCAGCACCGGTTCCGGGCTCGGCCGGCCGTCCTCGACCACGGTGCGCCGGGCAATGACCCGCGCCGGACGACCGACGACGATTGCGTTCGGCGGCACATCCGCTGTCACCAACGCGCCAGCCGCCACCACGGCCCCGGCACCGATGGAAACACCGGCGGCCACGGTGGCCTTTGCGCCCAGCCAGACGTTTTCGGCAATCCGAACCGGAGACTGCGCCGTCCCCAGGCACTGGGCGCCGGTGGCGAACATGCTGGATTTGCCGATGGACGCATACCGCAAATCGCACCTGAAGCCGATGAAGCAGTCATCGCTTATCTGCACATGTGTCAGGCGACTGCCGACACGCACCCAGACGTGCCGGCCAAGTTCACTCGCACTATCAACAATCGTCGAAACTTCAATTACGTTTATGTCGTCCACAATAAAGCCTCATTCCATTGATGCCGGGCACATAAAAATTCGATAGACGTGCATATCCCGCAGATATAAATCCGCCAGCGCACAAATAATAATTAACTGTTTATTTAAGGCTTCAACTCAAAGCACGCGAGACATTGCGTCCGCGCCGCTTATTAACTGTCCGGTTCATTCAACTGTCATTATTCATTAACAACAGGTAGAAGTTCACACTTGAGCCAAGAGCCAAGTCAGTTTCGAGATGAGAAAAAGCCGATTCAAGTCTGTCCGTGACTCAGGTTAAGCTCCCTTTGGAGGAATAGTTCTTTAGTACGAATGTTATAGTACAGACGATTTTGTTTTGCAATAGGTGTCAGAATGGTTATCTCGTTTTAGTCTAAAAATTGATTGAACTTTTATGGTGCACGCTTGTACCAAAACCTTTTTATATGCACAGCGTTGGTGCAATTCGGTAGATGCGCAGATCTCCTCAGCGCTTACAGGCATCTGGAGGTCGACCCAAGACATTCCAACAGCACCCGCGAAGGCTACGGTGACGGCTCCAACTCCCTTTGGCCTGGAGCCGTCATGCCCGCACCTATCACCGTTCTGCGCGACACCCATCCCCTGCCCGTACTCGACGCCTGCAAATGGGAAAAACTCGAGGGCGACCCGCACACCGTCAACCTCAACGCCTACACCAGCGAAGACGGCACCAAGATCATGGGCACGTGGATCTGCACGCCGGGCAAGTGGCGGGTGGATTACGTGAAGTGGGAGTACTGCCATTTCCAGGAAGGCTACTGCGTGATTACCCCGGACGGCATGGAGCCGATTCACCTGCGCGCCGGCGACATCTTCGTGGTCGAGCCAGGCATGAAGGGCACTTGGGAAGTGGTCGAGACCGTGCGCAAATATTTCGTGTTCGCCTGATACAAAAAAGCCGGGAAACCACCCGACGTGATTTCCCGGCAACACCTACTGCATCTGAATTGCAGACCTGCGACGAGCGCAGGCCTGACGACGATTACTGCGGCTTGCGATAGCTGTTGATGATCGCCGAGAAGTCCTTACCCCCTTCCCCGCGCTGACTCATCGCCTGATACAACTGCTGCGCCACCGCGCCCAGCACCACCGGCTGATGGGCCTGACGCGCCGCTTCGGTGGCCAGCCCCAGATCCTTGAGCATCAGCTCGGCGCCGAAGCCACCGGTGTAACCACGAGAGGCCGGCGCCGTTTCGACGATCCCCGGCCACGGGTTGTACATTTCCGAACTCCAGCAACGCCCGGTCGAGCTGTTGATGATCCCGGCGAGCACCGTGGTGTCGATGCCCAGCGCATCGCCCAGCGCCATCGCCTCGCTGACGCCGACCATCGAAATGGCGAGCAACAGATTGTTGCAGATCTTGGCGATCTGGCCGGTGCCGACCTCACCGCAATGCACGATGTTGCGGCCCATCTGCGCCAGCACCGGTTGCAGGGTGGCGAACAGTTCAGGAGTGGCGCCGACCATGAAGGTCAGCGTCCCGGCCGTGGCGCCGCCAGTACCGCCGGACACCGGTGCATCGGCCATGGCCACGCCTTGTTTGGCGGCCGCCGCTGCCACATCGCGTGCGGTCTGCGGATCGATGGTGCTGCAATCCACTGCTGGCACGCCTTTACCGATCCCGGCCAGCACACCGTCCTCACCGAGCCAGACGCTGCGCACATGCACCGCCGCCGGCAGCATGGTGATCACCAGTTCTGCATCTTCAGCGGCCTCGCGAGCCGAAGCGCGGATAGTGCCGCCCAGTTGCTCGAGTTCCGCCAGCACGGTTTTGTTCAGGTCCACCAGATTCAGCGAATGCCCGGCCTTGATCAGGTTGCGCGCCATCGGCGCGCCCATGTTGCCCAGACCGATAAATGCGATTTTCATGGCCATTCCTCAGCGCAGGTTGATGGTGGTATTCACGCCGTCGTTGACGCTGTCGTCATCGAACCAGCGCGCCGTGACCGTTTTGGTCTGGGTGTAGAACTGCACCACTTGCTTGCCGTACGGGCCGAGGTCGCCGAGTTTCGAACCGCGCGAACCGGTGAAGCTGAAGAACGGTACCGGCACCGGAATCGGGATGTTGATGCCGACCTGGCCAACGTCGATTTCAGTCTGGAACTTACGCGCCGCCGCACCGCTCTGGGTGAACAGGCCGGTGCCGTTGCCGAACGGGTTGGCGTTGACCAGCGCAATGGCCTGATCGAGGGTGTCGACCTCCAGCACCACCAGCACCGGGCCGAAGATTTCCTGGGTGTAGATCTGCATGTCGGTAGTCACCCCGGAAAACAGGGTCGGGCCGACGAAGTTGCCTTCCTCGTAACCCGGCACGCTGATGTCGCGACCGTCCAGCTCGAGTTTTGCGCCTTCCTTGATGCCGCTTTCGATCAGATCGAGAATCCGCGCCTTGGCCTTTTTCGAAATGACCGGGCCGACATCGGTGCCCGGCTCGTTGCCGGCGTTGACCTTGAGTTTCTGCGCTAGCGCTTTCAGATCCGGCAACCATTGTTTGGCCGCACCCACCAGCACCACCACCGAGGTGGCCATGCAACGCTGACCGGCCGCACCGAAACCGGCGCCGACCAGCGCATTGAGCGCTTGCTCGCGATTGGCATCCGGCAGCACCACCGCGTGGTTCTTCGCGCCCATCATCGATTGCACGCGCTTGCCATGCTTACCGGCCAGGTCATAAACGTGGGTGCCGACGGCGGTCGAACCGACAAACGAAACCGCCTTGATGTCCTTGTGGGTGCAAAGGCCATCGACCACGTCCTTGCCACCATGGACGACGTTCAAAACACCGGCCGGAATGCCCGCTTCAATCGCCAGTTCCACCAGCAACATGGTCGACAGCGGATCCTGTTCGGATGGCTTGAGGACGAAGGTGTTGCCGCAGGCGATGGCCATCGGGAACATCCACAGCGGAATCATTGCCGGGAAGTTGAACGGAGTGATGCCGGCGCAAACGCCGATCGGCTGGCGCAAGGTGTAGGTGTCGACGCCGCCGGCCACGTTCTCGGCGAACTCGCCCATTTGCAGGCTGCCGATGGAGCAGGCGTGCTCGACCACTTCCAGGCCACGGAAAATGTCGCCTTCGGCATCGGCAATGGTCTTGCCCTGCTCGGCGCTCAGCACCACGGCGATGCGTTTGGAATGCTCACGGATCAACGCCTGCAGCTTGAGCATGATGCGCATGCGCGCGCCGATCGGGGTCAGTTTCCAGGTCTGGAAGGCGCGCTGTGCGGCGCTGACGGCGGCGTCGACTTCAGCGGCGGTGGCGAACGGAACCTTGGCCAGAACCTGCTGGGTCGCCGGGTTGACGATGTCGTGCCACTCGGTGGTCTGCGACTCGACCCACTCGCCGTCGATCAGCAGCTTGACCTTCTGGATCGTGGTTTCGTTGGGCGTAAGCGATGCGTTCATGCTGGTCTCCAGAACTTGTTTTTATCTTAGGAGCCAAGGCGAAAGGTTCGCCTTGAGATGAGGCGTGTGTCACGAATTGGTTGTCGGACTGTTTTTGGAGTATAGATGTGCAAACTTCTAATAAGAACGCACATATAAGCCCGTCCATCATGCAAAAAAACATCACGTCTCTAGGTTCGCTGAACTGGGACGACCTCAAGTTTTTCCTCGAAGTCGCCCGTACCCGCAAGGCCAGCACGGCGGCCAAGCGCCTGGCGGTCGACTACACCACCGTGTCGCGGCGGATCAGTTCGCTGGAAGCGGCGCTCGGCACTTTGCTGTTCGAAAAGTCGCGTACCAGCGGTTTCGTACTGACTGCCGAAGGCCAGCGCCTGCTGAGTTATGCCGAGTCGATCGAAAGCACGCTGCACATGGCCTGCGAGCAGGTCTCAGGCTCCGGCGTCGCGCTGTCCGGGCATGTGCGCATGGGTTGCACCGAAGGTTTCGGCAGCTTCTTCATCACCCCGCAACTGAGCCACTTCGTCGACGCCTACCCGGCGATCTCGGTGGACATCCTGCCGCTGCCGCACTTCATCAGCCTGTCCAAACGCGAGGCAGACATCGTCATCGCCCTCGAACGCCCGGAACACGGGCCGTACGTGTGCTGCAAACTCTGCGACTACCGCTTGCAGCTCTACGCAACCCAGGAATACCTGGACAAGCACCCGCCGATCCGCCGCCCCGCCGACCTGGGCAAGCATCAATTCATCAGTTATGTGGATGATCTGGCGTTCAGCTCGGAGCTGCTGTATCTGGCGAACGTGTTGCCCGGCGCCAGCGCCAATCTGCGCAGCACCAGCGTGATTGCGCAGTTCGTCGCAGCGCAGCAGGGGCGCTCGCTGGCGATTCTGCCGTGCTTCCTCGCGGCACAGGATCCGCGCCTGCTGCCGGTGTTGCCGGAGGAAATCGACATCACCCGGCAGTTCTGGATGTACTGCCGGGAGGATCTGCGCAAGTTGAAGCGGATCACGTTGCTGTGGGATTACATCCGTGAGGTGACAGAGCGCAATCAGGCGCTGTTGATGGGTGAGACCCGCGAAATGCAATTCGCCGATTAATCGGCGCTGACCACAATCGACACCCGGCGGTTTTCGGTGCGGCCGGCGGCGGTGTCGTTCGAGGCGACCGGTTCGCGGCTGCCGAGTCCTTGCAGCTGGATGTTCTCTTCTTTCATGCCGACCGAGGTCAGCACTTTACCGACGCTTTTCGCGCGACGCAGAGACAGCTGCTGGTTGTAGGTTTCCTTGCCCGAAGCGTCGGTATGGCCATCGACCCGCACGCGCTCGATGCCGACACCCAGCAACGCTTTGCCGATGCGCTCGACGATTTCGGTACTTTGCTGGTTCAGGCTTTCGACATCGCTGCCAAACAGCACTTTGCCCGACAGGCCGAACTCCCAGCCATCATCGGTCAACTCGAAGCCTTGCTGCTTGAGGACCGCAACCTGGGCGGGCGTCAGGCCTTTTTGCGGGGCGGTCTGGCAACCGGTCAGGGCCAGCATGGCCGTCAGCAACAGGGTGGAAAACAGTCGAAAGGAAAGTGAGAACACGGGCATCAGCTCCTGGTTTGAACGGGATCGACCGGGTGCTCCGACCCGGCCGTGGATTGGGCGCCGCGCGACAAACGCTTGGCTTGATACATCGCGGCATCGGCCGCATCGAGCAAGGTGCCGGGCGTGACGCCATGATCGGGGTAAACCGCGATGCCGATACTGAGCGACGTCACGACACTGCTGTCGCCCGGCAGCGCAATCGGGGTGTCCATGCTGGCGAGGATCTTGTCGGCAATGCGCTCGGCGTCTTCGGTCTTGTGCAAGGGCGTGAGCAGAACGGCGAACTCGTCACCGCCCAGACGCGCCACCAGATCCTCTTCACGCAACTGCGCCCGCACCCGATTAGCCACCGCCACCAGCACCGCGTCACCGGCGGCATGACCGAAGTTGTCGTTGATGTCCTTGAAGCGGTCGCTGTCGAGAAACAGCACCGCCACGCGCTCGTTGAGTTTGTGGGCGCTGCGTAGCGCACGGATCAGGCGGCCTTCGAAAAAGGCCCGGTTCGGCAAGCCGGTGAGACTGTCGTGGCTGGCCTGGTGGGCGAGGGTTTCGTTCTCGCTTTGCAGGTGGGTTTGCCAGTCTTCGAGTTCATCGAGCAAGGCATTGAAGTCATTGCCGAGGTTGTCCAGTTCGGCAATCTTCGCCCGTGGCACCCGTCGATCCAGTGCCCGCTCGCTGCGGGCCGCATGCGCCACCGCCGCCAGGCTGTGCAACGGGCCGATGATCCTGCGCAACTGACGCTGCGCCAGATAGAGCGCGACCCAGGCGCTGATCGCCGTGCAGAGAATGATCCCCGCCAGACCGCTCAACAGAAAGCGCATCAGGCTGCCGCCGTGGCCGATCAGTAAAATGCGCCCGATCTCGCGATCCTGATGCTGAATCGGCAGGTTGATGGGTTTTTCCAGAATCACTCGCGCGACCTGCATCTCCAGCTCGGAAATCAGGCCGTTCTCCGGACGCTGCCAGCGCGCGAGCAATTGGCCCTGAGTGTCCAGCACCTGGGCATCGGCCACTTCTTCGGTCGAGGCGATCAACGCCAGCGCTTCGGTCGCGGCGGCCTTGTCGTTGAACACCACGGCGGCTTCCACGGTGTAACTGATCGAGCGGGCGATCAAGTGCAGGTTGTGATCGGCATAGACCCGCAGCGCCAGCACCCCGAGCAGCGTCAGCGACACGCTGGCCATTGCCACGGCGACCAGCGCCACAATCAGGTTGCCACGGCCGATGACCGAGCCGAGGGTCGGGCGCCCTGTGGATTTGTCGCGTCTCATGGCACCGCCGGTTTGCGGCGCGACAACTGCAGCACGCTGGGATGAATGCGCACACCGCTGCGGGCAACGGAGTCGAGATTGACCTCGAACGACACTTGTTCATCACCAACCCGCAGGCAGAACAGGCTACCGACCGTGCATTGATCGCCGCCTTCGCTGATGCTCAGCACCGGATGGCCGATCAGGGACGCGAACAGCCGGCTGCGTTCGTCGGTCGTAAGCTTACCGATGTAGACCGCGTCGCACTCGCTGACGATGGCCGGATTGTCGGCCAACAGTCGACGCACGATGACCGGACGGCCCGTGGCCTGGGTCGTGCCCTTGACCAGGTCGTCGGTGTATTCGGTCGGGCCGACGATGCACAAACGTAATTGCGCCGGCTCTACCGGCCAGCGCGCGTAACTGAGGATACCGAGGACAACCTGGGTGACGGATTTGGCCCGCTGTTCGGCCATGCCCGTCGGGGGTTGAGCCTGGGCAGCGGCCACACCCGTGAGCAAACAGAGCACACCGGCAAGCAACGCCCGCTTGCAGCCAACTACGCGCTCTGTCGCCCAGACAGCCACCTTCATGCAGGGATTCTCTTGGATCGTTACGAAATGATGCCGCAACGATAGCACAGGGTTGGAACACCAGCGATACAGCGACCTCTGACCGGTCGATCAATTATCGGCGGCAATCGAAGGCACCTTCATCCTTTATGCGGCGCCCCTTCTTCCAGTTCCAGCATCAGTCCACTCAGGCGCTTCACCTTGCGCTGCACCGCTTCTTCAAACACGCCGCTCCGAGGTTCGATCAAGGTGAACCAGTCCTTGGCCCGGGTAATTCCGGTGTAGATCAGCTCCTTGGTCAACACGGGATTCAGGGCGTCCGGCAGGATCAACGCGGTATGGGCAAACTCCGAGCCCTGCGACTTGTGCACGGTCATCGCATAGACGGTCTCGACATCGTTGAGCCGGCTCGGCAGCACGAAACGCACCCCGCCGCGCCCGTCGTTACGCGGGAACGCCACTCGCAACACCGACTTGCCGGCATCCGGGCCATCGCGCTCGGGCAATTTCAGGGCGATACCGATGTCACCGTTCATCAGCCCCAGACCGTAGTCATTTCGGGTCATCAGCACCGGCCGGCCTTCGTACCATTGCTGATCACTTTCGATCAGCCGCGCTTTGAGTAACGCGTCGGTGATGCGCTGGTTCAGCCCCTCGACACCCCACGGCCCTTTGCGCACTGCGCACAACAACTGGAAGGTATCGAAGGCCCGCAGGACGTCACGCGCCCAGTCGACCCAGCCTGAATGTTCGAGCGGCGTTCCAATCGCCGGACGTCGATCGCGCAAGACGCTCAGATAATGTCGATAACCGTGAGGGCCTTCGCCGTGTCCATCGAGCACCAGGTGCTCAAGTTTCCGGTCGTGCTCGTTCTGAAGCGGCAACGAAAACACATCTCCATGAGTCTTGGCTTCCAGCAACCGCCGAGCCTCGTCCGGGAGTTGCTGATTCACCCGCCGCGCCAGTTGGCCGATGCCGCTGCCCTCGCCGAAACGCCGCGAGTGACGCAACATCACCACTTGCTGGGCCAGCGGGTGCGAACCGTCAGTGCCTTCGTGCAAGCCGCTGTCCTGCAGGGATTCGCCGCTTACACTCTCCAGCCACTGGCGGGTCTGCGGACTGTACCAACCGGCTTCGGCATCGCGGCACAAATCTCCCAGCACCGCACCAGCCTCCACCGAGGCCAGTTGATCCTTGTCGCCCAGCAACACCAATCGGGCATGAGGCGGCAAGGCATCGAGCAGGTTGGCCATCATTTCCAGGTCGATCATGGACGCTTCATCGACCACCAGAACGTCCAGGGGCAGACGGTTACCGGCATGGTGGCGAAAGTGCCGCGTGCCGGGACGACTGCCGAGCAGGCGGTGCACCGTGGTCACCTCGGTCGGGATTTTTTCCCGGACGCTATCAGCGACCTTCAGCGATTGCACCTGCTGACTGATGGACTCGGTCAGCCGCGCCGCCGCTTTACCGGTAGGCGCCGCGAGCCGAATGCGCAATGGTTGATGCGCCTCGACCGCAGGTGCCTGGAGCAACGCCAGCAAACGGACCACCGTCGTCGTCTTGCCGGTACCTGGACCGCCCGTGATGATGCTGAAGGCACTTCGGGTGGCCAGGGCGCAGGCGAGTTTCTGCCAGTCGATGACATCCGCACGCTGCGCTGGATCGAACAGCTCGTCCAGCCGCCGTGCAAGATCGGATGGTGTCGCTTCCTGCTCCGCGAGCCGCTGACGCAATGCGCTGTCGATACGCCGCTCGTAGGCCCAATAGCGCCGCAAGTACAAGCGCTTGCCGGACAACACCAGCGGGCGTTCCTGCGACGACGCACTTTCGTCGGCGGCCAGTGCCACCAGCGAACTGCCGGCCAGTACCTTGCACCAGTGCGCTCCGTCGAGGGTTTCGAGCAGTTGCGATGGCAGCAGCAACACGCCGGGTTGTGCATCCCCCTCTGGCGGTAGGGACAAAGCGAAATCCGGCGCCTTGAGGGTTTCGAACAGATCCAGACAGACATGACCATGGCCGAGCTGGTGACTGGTCAATGCGGCGGCGAGCAACACCAGCGGATCGACATCGGGTGCCAACTCATGAAGAAAGGCCACGAATGCCTTGTCCAGTGCCCGCAACCAGCCACGCTCGACCCATTGGGTCAGCAACAGCAACAGATCATCGGCACGGGTCAGGGGCGTCAGTTGCGCGAGGCTGTCGGCGGTCAGCGGCGTTGGCAGCAGGTCGGCGAATGTCCGGTTCATAGCAATACTCCCTGTTCCCACGCGGGCTCGGCCTTGGGTTGCGGTTTGCCCTGGAACATCAAGTCCAGACGCTCGATCAGCGCCCTTGGTGGTCGCGCGAAGTAAACGCCACCGCCAGGGGCCCGTGTCCCGCGCAGGAACAGATACAACGCGCCGCCGATATGCCGGTCGTAGTCGTAATCGGCGAGCCGCGCCTTGAGCTGACGATGCAGTGCCAACAGGTACAGCACGTATTGCAGGTCATAACGGTTGTCGAGGATCGACTGCTCCATGGCCCGCTCGGTGTACGCAGCGTCATCGACGCCCAGCCAGTTGGATTTGTAATCGGCCACGTAGTAACGACCCTCGTGCTCGAACGTCAGGTCGATAAAGCCTTTGAACATGCCATTGAGCTGCACCGCTTCGGCGCCGACCCGGGCCACGCCGTTGTGGGTGAACTGACGCACCTGTTCGTCGAGCTTGAGCACGTCGACTTTGTGGCTGGCAAACCAGAACTCCATCTCGACCCGATACTGCTTCAATTGCCCAAGCACCACTGGCGGTTGGTCGAGCCCTGCGGGCAGTGGCAGTTTGAGCAAGTGTTGCAACCAGTCGCCGAGGGTGGTGATCCAGCCTTCCCAACCCCGCCGATTGCAACGCCGGGCGATCGCATCGTCCAGCGACTCGCGGGTGACCGCGAACCCTTCCTCCCCTGCCCACTCCAGCAAACCGTGAAGAAACGTTCCCGGATTCGGCCCGCGAGGGAAGCGGTGAATATCGGCCCCGCCGGCGATGATCTCGCGCGGAGCTTCAGGATCGAGGCGTTCGTCGTCGAACAGTTTTTGCGCTTGCGGACTGTCAGGAGCTTCGTCATTGCCGACGCTCAGCACGTCACTGATGCGCAAGGCGCTGTACGATGCGATCCACCAGTTTTCGCTGGCCCTGCGGCTCGGTAAAAGGGTGGCACGTAGCATGGCTTCGTTACGCGGAGGCTGATACTCCTCGCTGGTGGCCGCCGGCATTTCAACAACGCTCAGCGCCGAACAACCCTGTTGCAGATCGTCCAGCCAACGGGCCAAACCGCTGGATTCACCCAACGTTGCGCCACCGCCCAACAGATAGCCCAGTGCAGAAAGATGCAGCACCGAGCTGCTGTGATTGCCGCGTTTGAGATCCGCCACCCCGAGCCAGCACGCATGTTGTGCGCGAGTCAGCGCGACGTAGAGCAAACGCAGATCCTCCGCCAGGCGCTCGTTGTCCGCCAGGGCGATCAGTTCGGCGTCGGGCTTCAGACTGATGCGGGCCTTGCCGGACTCATCGTGGTAATGCAGCGGCAATCGACTGCCATCCATGGGTTTGGCCGAGCAGATGAAAGGCAGGAACACCAACGGGTATTCAAGCCCCTTGGACTTGTGAATGGTCACGACCTTGACCAGTTGTTCGTCGCTTTCAAGACGCAGGATCTGCTCTTCACCTGCCTGCCCTGACAGCGCCAGATGCTCGGCCAGATGACGGATCAGTGCCTGCTCGCCATCGAGTTCCGACGCGGCCTGTTGCAACAACTCCGACAGATGCAACAGGTTGGTCAGCACCCGCTCGCCATCACTGCGGGCAATGAGCATCTGCGGCAGTTGAAAGTCGTGCAGCAGGCGCCGCAACATCGGCAGCACCCCTTGCTTGCGCCAGAGCTCACGATAACCACGGAACTGCATGACCCGGGATTCCCAGACCAGTTCGTCCTGATTCAGGCGCTCCAGTTCAGCCAGCGGCAGGTTCAGCGTGATGCACGCCAGCGCCGCTTTCAGGGAGCGTTCGACATCCGGCTCGGCGCACGCCTTGAGCCACGACAACAGGTCATGGGCTTCCTGTGCGGCAAAGACCGAGTCCTTGTCCGACAGATAAACGCTGCGGACTCCGCGCGCTGCAAGCTCACCGCGTACCGCCTGCGCCTCTTTACCGTCGCGCACCAGGATCGCAATGTCCGCTGGCCGCAGCCCACGCCAATCCTTGCCGTCCTGCGCAAACCCGGCACGACCGGTTTGCCCGCCATTGAGCAGAGTCGTGATCTCACTGGCGCAGGCCGCCGCCAACTGCTGGCGATAAACCGCCCCGGACAGTGGTTTGTCGGTGGATAAATGCCAGATGTTCAGCGCCGGTACGTCCAGCCCGGATACCTGCAAATGTTCTTTACGACCCTGAGCCTCCACAGGCTGGAACGGCACCGGGTTATCGCCACTTTTCTCTCGGAACAGAAATGCTCCGCGCCCTTGCTCACGGGACTCGGCACGTTCGAAAACATGGTTGACCGCACTGACCATCCCGTGACTGGAGCGGAAGTTGGTGCCCAGGGTATGCAGGCGTCCGGTTGTGGCCTGGCGGGCTCGCAGGTAGGTGTAGATGTCCGCGCCACGGAAGGCATAGATCGCCTGCTTGGGGTCGCCAATCAGGAACAGCCCGGTCTCGGGGTTATTCTCTTCAACGCGATAGATGCTTTCGAAGATCCGGTACTGCACCGGGTCCGTGTCCTGGAACTCATCGATCAGGGCGACCGGGAACTGCTCGCGGATGAGCGTGGCGAGCCGCTCCCCACCGTCGGATTGCAAGGCCGAGTCCAGACGCAATAGCATGTCGTCGAAACCCATTTCGGCTCGACGGCGCTTCTCGTCTTCAAAGCGGGCACCGACCCATTTGGCAGCATGCTGCAGCACGGCCGCATCGGGCGTCGGCAAATTGTCGAGGCTCGACTTGAGCACAGGCATGGCATCCAGGCCCGGGTGACTCGGCGGCTCGCCCTTCCAGGCTTCAGCCATGCCCTCCGGCGTGAGCCTGGCGAACCCGGTGCCGATATCCAGTTGCTCGAACGACTCGTCCTCGGCCCAGGCCTTGAGCTTTTCGAACCAGGGTTCGAAATAGCGGGCTTGCATCTTGCGCCCGTCCACGGTTTTGTTGGCGACGCCCTGATGACAGATCGCGAGCAACTCATCGGCCCACTGCCGCCATGGTCCCTTCAACTCCACCAATGCCGCACGGCGTTCCTGCAGGCATTCTTCGATCAGCTCGGAGGGGGTCTTGTCAGAGTCCGCTTCGCGCTCGGTGCCAAACAGCCCACGCACTCGCGGTAACAGGGCCGCCGGACCTCCCCAGTGACTGCGGACCCAGCTCAATGCATCGCCCTGCATCGGATAGCAGAACAGCCGCCAATAATCGCGCAGCACTTCGCCGAGCAGGTCGCTGTGATCGGTTTCCAGGGTCTGGGTAAACAGACTGCCGCTGTCGAACGCATGCTCGCGCAACATTCGCTGACACCAACTGTGGATCGTCGAAACGGCGGCTTCGTCCATCCATTGCGCGGCGATATCCAGGCGGTTCGCGCAACCGGGCCATTGTTGCGGATCGAACTGTGCACGCAGTTCATCGATCAGCGTATCAGGGGGAGGCGTCTCGTCACGAAAGAAACGGGCGGCCTCGGCCAGACGCGTGCGTATACGTTCGCGCAGTTCTTTGGTGGCCGCGTCGGTGAAGGTCACCACGAGAATCTGCGGGGGCAACAGCTCACGACCGAAACCGCTCGCCTCGCCTCCGTGGCCGAGGATCAACCGCAGATACAACGCCGAAATGGTGAACGTCTTGCCAGTGCCCGCACTGGCTTCGATTAGTTGACTGCCTCTTAACGGGAATGCCAGGGCGAGCGGCTGTTGGTTGCTCATGCGCCTGCCTCCTCTTGGGTCCATGAACGCCACGGTGCCTCAAGCAAAGGGCGATACAGTGCATCACACCAACCGGAGAATGTTTCATCCGCCTGCAGTGCATCGAAGTCGACGAATTGTCGGGATAGAGCCGGACTTTCACGCCGCTCGCCTTCGCTGGTCTGACCATCGCCCTCATAGGCTTTACGGGCAGCCGCTTCAGCCTTGACCGGATCGGTCTGGGCCAGCCATGCAAAAGCCGTTTTCACCGCGACCGGAAGTGGCTGGCACATGCCCGTCTGCCAGGCGAGCAGCAGATCCTCGAGAATTCGCCCCGCTCGAGTCCGCTCAAGAGGTTCAAGAAGGAGCGTGTCATCACTGGCCACCAGTGCGGTCGTCAGGGAGAGTCCACTGGCGCACGCGACGAGATGGCTGACCCAGGGCTTGGTCATGCGATGCCATTTGCGGCTCTTGATCGAGCCTATGCTGTTGGGGATTGTTGTGACCGACAGTACGCCGCCATCGGCGCGCCGGTGCAAACCGCCTAGCCATCCTTCAAGGCGCAGTTCCTGCCATTCAAAATTGATCGGTAGCGCGTTGGTTAGCGGTGTCGGCCATAACGCCAACAGCTGTTGATATCGTTGCAACAAGTCTGGCAAAGGCTCGATCAACTCTCGTTGAAGGCATTCACCGAACCCGGCCATGGGCAGCAGTCCGCTGTTCTGCAGGCGTCGGGCTTGAGACTCGAGCGCCTGATCAACATTGTCCGGGTGTCTCAAGGCTGCCCCGAGCAAGCTGTCGCTGAGCATGTATCGCTGCAACGCATCCAGCACAAAGGGTTCCTCGTCAGCCTGAGGTACCTGCGCCGCTTCAAAGTAAACCTTGAGTCGCTGAGTGAAAAAGTGTCGAACCGGATTGCGCAGGAAGTCCTGCAGCAGCTCCAGACTCAACGGTTCCTCCTGAACATGGGGGGCAAGCATTGTTGCGACGTCATTCTGCTCGTGATGCTGATGCAGCACTTGCCATTCGCTGGCATAGCTGAACAGTTTGTCTTCCTCATGGAAGTAGCGCGAACTGAATGGCTGCAACGGATGCTCCTGAGTCATGGCAATCAGAAGATCTTCGTTGTCGTCGACCGATCGCCATCCATTGGCGAGATGATCGCGCAACTGGCCGATCAACACAGAGGCTGGCCGCTCGCTGTTGTCGCGAATGCTGCGGCCCACCCAACTGATGTAAAGCTGATGACGGGCGGACAAGAGCGCTTCGAGCAGAAGATAGCGATCATCCTCCCGACGGGATCGATCTCCCGGCCGGTAGTCGCTGCCCATGAGATCGAAGTCCAGCGGCGGTTGGGCGCGTGGATAATCGCCATCGTTCATTCCCAACAGGCAAACCAGCTTGAACGGGATCGCGCGCATCGGCATCAGTGTGCAAAAGTTCACGGCACCGGCCAGGAAGCGCTGCGACAGACGCCCCTGATCCAGTCCCGCCAGCCAGGCCTCGCGGACGACGGTCAGTGGCAGCTCGTCCAGCAGACCGACGGCTTCACAAGTTTCCAGCCAGGTTTCGCGCAACTCCTCGAGTTGAGCCAGCAGATAGTCGTCATGCTCATCTTCGGGCTTGAAAAACAGCTGCATCAACGCCTGAAGCCGATGTCCCCATTCCTGCGGTTGCGCGGGTTTCATCAGTTGCTGATGCGAGAGTTCCAGTGCATCCAGCAACGCTACCAACGGGCCGATCAACGCGGCATCGAGACCACCGATTTCATCGTAGGGTTCGATATCCCCACAGGCTCCGGAACTGCCGACGGCATAGCCGAGCAGCATCCGACGCAGGCCGAAGCGCCAACTGTTTTGCTCCAGTTCGTCGGGCAATCCCAGTTCGGCCCGTTGCCCGGCATCGATCCCCCAACGTACGCCGGCCCCTTCGATCCAGCGATGCAGAGTCGGCAAGTCTCGCTCCTGCACACCAAACCGGGCGCGTAACGCAGGAACGTCGAGCAGGTCGAGAATTTCACTGACGGGGAAACGACTGTCCGGCAGCTTGAGCAGATGCTCGACAGCGATCAGTAATGGATCCCGTCCGCGCTGCCCCTGATCGGCCATGGTGAAAGGAATGAAGCGTGGATCCTGACGATCCAGTTGGCCAAATACGGCGCGGATATGCGGCGCATAACTATCGATGTCAGGCACCATCACGATCACATCGCGAGGGCGTAATTGAGGGTTGGCACTGAAACGGGCCAGGAGTTGGTCGTGGAGAATCTCCACTTCGCGCTGGGCGCTATGAGCTATGTGAAAGCGGATCGAATCGTCTTGAGTCAGATCGACTGCCGGCCAGAGCGTTCGAGTCTCGCTGAGCGGCCGCAGCTCCAGAATGTCGTCCTGTAACTGATTGAGCATGTTCTTCGGCTGGTTTTCGCTGAACAGATCGATACGTCCATTGCGAAATGCTGCGCGATAGCTGTCCGGCTCGTCGTAGCTGTCGAGAAGGTTGATGTAATCGCGACCTTGCTTGCCCCACGCTGCGAGGAGCGGGTGAGCATGTTGGTGGAGCGATTCCGAATCCAGCACCACAGGCATGCCGTTTTTTCGGGCCTGCCGCTTGTACTGATGACGCAAGAGATCCTTGTCGGCAACGATATCGGCCCAGTGATAACGACAGGGGTTATGGACGCACAATAAAACCTGGCTGAAACGAGACAACCCGGCCAATGCTTCCAGTACCTGGGCGGGCAACGAGGAAATTCCGAAAACGATCACTCGCTGTGGAAGTCCGGTCGGTGCGCGTTCAAGACTGTTGATGCGCTCCATGAACCGCTGGTGCACGCCCGCGCGACTCTGGGCCATGCCTTGCTCGCCCACATCGTCCAGCAGAGCGCGCCACAATTCTGCCTGCCAGCAACTGGTCGGCGAGAGCGGCTTCGCTTCACCTCTTACATTTCGGAGTTGATGATGCCCCTCTGCCCAGTCCTCAAGCCAATCAGCGCGGTAAACCTGGTATTGGTCGAAGAGGTCTGCCAGACGTTCGGACAACTGGTAGCGTTTGCGCAGATCGGTGTCATGGGTGAGAAAGCGTTGTAGCGGTTCGAAATGCGGACGGGTGATGACCTGTGGCAACAGGCGCATCAGACGCCAGGTCAACGGTGCCTTGTCGAGCAGCGACTTTGCCGGAATTTCCTCTCGTCCCAGAACCATCCGGTAAAGCTGCCACATGAAACTGCCCGGCAGTTGCACATCAATAGCGGCGGCGATACCACAGCCGCCGGAGTCGTCCTCTTCAGGGTCCTCAGCCAGTGCCAGCTTGAGCCATTGAGCGATGCCGTTGCTCTGTACGAGCGCGATTTCGTTCTCCAGGGGAGCCAGTGGATAGCGCCGCATGATGCTGATCACAAGGCTGCGCAGTTCATCCAGGCTGTTGCTCTGAACGACCATGAATGCAGCGTTGAGGGACTGGGTGTCCGGCATGAAGGCTTCCTTGGAAAAGTACAAAAGCTAGGGCTGAACCTTAGCATTGTCGGCCGGCGGCGACAGCCGCAAGGCGGCTGAGAATGCTGTAAGAACTTTCCTGCGGGCAAAACAAAACCCCAACTGCTTTCGCAATTGGGGTTTCGGAATTTAATCTTGACGATGACCTACTC
>NZ_POHV01000044.1:0-45725 GCF_002884345.1 Pseudomonas sp. GW456-12-10-14-LB2 | reverse complement strand
CTCCCTCACCTCCCGCCAAATCTCATTCTCCCGATACACCCGCGCCCCCTCCCGCACAAACCGATGCCCCACTTCAAACACGTGATACCGATAAGCCCGCTCCCGATCACACAACAATTCCCCCTCCAGCTGCGTCTCCCCGACCTTCAGCTTCAGCTGAAAGCTGCGATCCGTCGGGTTGTGCAGTACCAGGTCGATGTAGTTGTAGAAGATCGCCGCGCCGGAGCCGAATGGCAGGACGCGGCCGTCGTCCGGGAAGGGGTCGAAGCTGTGGTTGGCGCGTTCGATGACGACCAGGGGTGAGTGAATGGCCATCCAGTGGATGAGGTTGCTGAGTTGGCAGATGCCGCCGCCGATGCCGGTTCGGGCTTCGCCGAATGAGAGTTCCATGCCTTCGACGTAGCCGCGTTGGCGGGTCGGGCGGCCGACGAGGCGGCAGAAGGAGAAATATTCGCCGGGGGCGATGGTGACGCCGTCGATGGCGGCGACGGCGAGTTTGAGGTTGATGACTTTGTTGTGTTGCAGCGCGAGGTCGGAGTCGCCGAGTTTGCGGACCAGTTTTGAGGTGTGTTTGAGGTAGCGGTAAGGCAGGCGCTCGGACGTCGTGGCAGGCCGCGCGTAGCGTTTGCTCGAGCAGTGCCAGGCGATGTGGCGGAACAGTCTTTTTTGCCACACGCGCAGCCAGTAAAGGGCCGGGTGGTAGAGGGAAAGTGGTTTCATCCTTGGCGAACGGCGCGGGCCGTTGTCTTCCTTGAACTTGAAATGGCGGCGCATCTTACCGTGGAACCGCGCTTGATCGCCAAGCGCCTCGCCGGTGTCGCAAGCCGTAACAAGTCGCCCGGCCCGGGCGCTCGGAAATTAAGCTTCAACTAAGGTTACGTCCCTACCATCCAGGCCACAAAGCAGCGGTTCTGTGTGCTGATTGCCGTCAGCAGAACCCTTCAACTTGAAGTGAGCCCGGACCATGAGTGCGATCGATTCCACCTCTAAACAACTGCCCGCCTTCAGTCTTGTATTGGTCAATTACAAGACGCCGGAAATAACCCGGATGTGCCTGGAGTTTCTCCAGCAGTACGTCAAGGAGCATCAAATTCCGGTGTGGGTGGTGGACAACGATTCCGCCGATGAAAGCCTGATTTACTTGCGCTCTCTGGACTGGATCAACTTGATCGAGCGCCCTTCTCCCGGCAAGGAAGCGGGGCATATTGCTCATGGCAAGGCACTTGATCTGGCACTTGCGAAAGTTGAAACCGATTACCTGTTTTTGCTGCACACCGACACTTTCGTTTTTGACAGTACTGTCTTTTCGATGATGATGAATGAGTGCATGCAATCTTTGGATACCGCGGCGGTCGGTTGCGTCGAACAATTGGATCGCGGCGTCCTTAGAGACAGCTGGCGTTTGTCTTCGCGTTATTTCAAACACTATTTCCGCCGAGCAAAACAGCACTTGGGGTTACCCTCCCGAGATCCAAAACCCTACCGGGAAACTCACCTGAAAAGCTTCTGCACCTTGTGGAATGCACGGCTGATCAAGGCTCACGGGCTGCATTTTTCGATGGACGACCGGGTCCCGGGATACACGCTGCAGGATCGTTTAAGCAACCTTGGCTACGGCATCAAATGCCTCTCGCCGCGGACGATCTTCCGCTACCTGGATCACATTCAGGCCGGCACCGTGGCCGCGATCGGTGGATACGGCAAACAGCACCGCCGCACCACCATGTATCAGGAAACGCTCAAGCGCCTTCAGTTACAACAGCGCATGCGACCCGCCAGATCGTAAGACAATAAAAAAGGGCGACTTCAAAGTCGCCCTTTCTGCATCTGAATTCTTTGGCTTCCACTCCGAGGAGGTGTTCGCCCAGTGTAATGGCCTGGCAATCCATGCACCGGTAAAGAGCCCCGACACTGGGCGAACGGGAGGGATTTTAATGGAAGTTGGCGGATATGTCGTGCTAATTGAAGATGAAATTTATGTACTGAAAAGTTAAAGGACATTGCTTACCGATTTTTCCCGACAAACTTTCTGACATCATCACCTCGAATACTTCATATGACTGTTCTCATACAATTACTTGTACAAGAACAGCCATTCTGTAGAGTCAATACTCAACTTTCATGCTGACTGGTCACTTTTAATACATCGGTGTAAGTGACCACGACGCTTTGCCCGACTTTCAAATCTTTCAGTTTGGCCTGAATCTCAGGCTTTTCGACGTTGAGGGTTTTCGACTGGCCCGACGGGTTTTCCAGGGTGACCTGGTTTGTCGCCAAATCAATTTTGGTGATTTTCAGTTGCACCTGAACCTGGCGGAAGGCCTCGCCACCGGGGTTGCTGCTGCCCACGGCGTTGCGCAGTTCACCCGTGCGCTCGGTAGAGCCTGGCAGACCTTTATCCACGTCGGTGTCCAGATAAGCGGCCACAGAGCGGGTCACTTCGATCTGAACCAGATCACCCACTTTCAAATTACCGAGGTTTTTCGCCTTGTCGCTGAGCTGAATGTGCACCTGGCGACCTTCCGCGCCTTCCAGGACCACTTGATGATTGGCCGGGTCAACCGCCAGCACTTTGGTGGTGACCCGGTCGGCCTCGACAGCGGCCGAAAGCGGTATATCGGCGGCCACCGCCGAAAAGCTGGCAGTAGAAAGGACAGTGGCAAGTGCAATGGCGTGCGTCAGTGCTTGGAGCTTCATAAGCGATACATTCCCTGTGATGGATGGCAGCACCCATCGCCAACGCGGTCAGCGACGGATGTGCCACTGAGCATAGACGCCCTTCAGGGTTTGCTCCGCGATCGTTGCGCGGTGTCCTGCGCGGTTGACTCGCCACTGGGGGTGCCTTTACCGGAGTTCTGCCGCTGTTTGGGATCGGTGGGACGCAGTGCGTCGTTGTCGCGCTCGGTTTCACCCGGCGGACGAGGTTCGTCGGGGTGCTCGCTATCAGGAACAGTCTTCATCTCGTACCTCCTCAGGCTTCCGGGTCATCGAGTTCCCGCGCAACGTTTACGGCGGGTGAGTCCTTGTGCAGGTCATCGGCCTTGGCTCTGAGGATCTGCCACTGCTCAAGATCGATGGCACCTTGACCAAGCAAATCGTCAGCAATGCGCTGCAGATCGAAGTAATGGGCATCCGGGGATTGTTGCCAGTAGGTCTGATCGTCAAACATCTGCTGCCAGGTCGTCAGGTCTGGAGATTTCAGTTCCTCGCTCATGGATCGGATCCTCGGCCATGTTCCTCGGTAGAGGGGGCATCCCGGACAGAGTTCCAATCGATTCCTTCGCGGCACGGCGCGTGGAATCAATACCCGGTCATCTCCAGATAGCCCTGCCCGCCCCGGTTGCCGCTCAGGCGCACCGGCCCTTCCCAATACGGAATGCGCAGGTTCATCCAGGCGTCGGGGTTGATTGCATCAAGGGTGATCTGCAGTTTTTTTTGCGGAATGTCGATCGACCAGCGCACCGGCATCGAACGGCCGGCGACCTTCGCAGTGTCCTTCGGGGTCAGCTTGATCTGTTCGGCGTGCAGGGTTTCGGTCTGGCCATCGGCGGCAATCCACGTGCCGGTCAGGTACGGCGCCCCTTCCTTCTGGCGCATGCGGTACAGCATGACATGTTCGCCGCCGTCCAGATGCAGGGAGAACCAGTCCCACCCTGTCTGGTTGGCGGTCAGCGGCTGGCTGCTCCATTCGCGGTCGAGCCAGGCCGGGCCGTTGACGGTATAGGTCTGGCCGTCGATCTGCAGGGTGCCGCTGGCCTGGAAAAACGGCTGGCTGTAGTAATACGACGCCTGGCCCTGTTCGGATTTCGGGCTGAAGCCCTTGTCGCCTTGCAACACCAGCGGGCGGCTGGAGGTCAGGCGCAGCTGGTAGCTGAAGTTCTTGTCCCGGGCGCTGAGTTGCAGGTCGGCCAGCGGATCGCTCGCCTGACTGACGAAACGCCAGTCGTCGATCCACGCCTCGAACGGCGCTGCACGCACGCCGGCCTGCCCCACGCCGCCACGGGCGTAACGCTCGGCGGCATGGTGGACGCTGGCCGAGGTGACCGCCGCATGCCCGAGCCAGATCGTCTGGTTGGCCCAGCCCGGCTGCGGCGGCGAGGCGTTCAGAGCGCTGCGAAACAACGTCCACTGCACGCCGAAATCGTTGCCCTGCGCATCCTTGAGATTGGCCGTCACGTACCACCATTCGATACGAAAACCGTCATGGGCGCCGTGATCCGCCGGGAAGCTGAACACCCGACCCGGCACCACCGGCGTAAACGCCTGCGCCTGAGCGCCCATCCCGGCAAAGCCCTTCTGCTCCGGTGCGGAGTTATCGCAACCACTGAGCAACAACGCCAAAAACACCAGCGCAAACCTAGTCTTCATGAGCAAACGTCCTCAGCAGGTCCGCCGGTTGCGTGCGGTACAGCGAATACAGCGGCCACGCCGAGGCCAGCAACGTCGCCAGCAGCGCCAGCCCCATCAGTTGCAGCAACTGCAATGGAAACACCCGCAGCGGCAGACGCCAGCCGAAGGCCTGAACGTTGATCACCGCGTCCAGACACCACGCCAGGCCGATGCCCAACGGCAAGGCCAGCACCAGCGTCAGCAGCGCCAACAGCCACGTTTGCCCGAGGTTGAGCAGCATCAATTGCCGCCGCGTCACACCCAACGCCCACAACGGTGCGAGCTGGCCGAGACGGCTCTGGCTCTGGGTCAGCAGGCTGATGAACAGCGCCACACCGGCGACAGCCAACGTCAGGCTATTCAGCGCAGCGGTCGCGGCGAAGGTGCGTTCAAAGACTTGCACCGACCAGCCCTTGAGCCGCGCCTGATCGACGATCCGGCTGTCATCAAGCTGGAAGCGTGCCTGCAAGGCCGTGAGCAACGCCGGGATGTTCGGCGGGTCGATGCGCAGGTTGAAGCGGTTTGGCGTCAGCTGTGGCCAGCCGCGCAACAGGTGATTGCTGTTGACCAGCACATGGCCCTTGGGATTGCCGTAGTCGGCGTAGATGCCGACGATGCGCGGCGACCACGACCCGCCCGGCGTGGGAATCGACAGGTGATCGCCCGGCGTCACTTTCAAGCGCCGCGCCAGTTGTTCGCTGAGCATCACCGCATCGTCATTGGCCAGCGCCGCCCACGGGTCGTCTCCTCGAGATTCGAGCAACGGCCAGTGCTGACGATAGTGCGGATGATCGATGATCCCGAACACGTCCGCCGGCCAGCCTTGCAGCGACACCGAAACCTGCCAGTTGGGCATGATCGCGGTGACGCTCGGTTGCTGTTTGAGCCAGGTGTACAGCTCTCGCGCCTGAGCCGGGTTGCTTGGGTTCAGATAAAGCTCGGCGGTGAGCCGTTGTTCGAGCCAGTCGTTGAAGGTCTGGCGGAAACCGGCGGTCATGCTGCCGGCACCGATGTTTGCCGCCATCGCCAGCAGCAGCGCCATCAACGCCAGACTCAGCGCCGGCAATTGCTGGCGGCAATCGGCGAGAAACCATTGCCCGAGCACCGAGCGGCTGCGACCGAGCAAACCGTTGAGCAGCGCGCTGAGCAACACCGGCAGCGCCAGCGCGGCTCCGAGCAAAAGCCCCGCCATCAACACAAACCCACTGGCCAGGCTGTTGCCCCACACCAACGCCGCCAGCGCAATCACTGCACAGATACCCGCGACCCAACCCTGACGCCGCAACCAGCGCGCATGTTGCTGATGCCAGGCCTGCGGATCCGCCACTGCCAGCAACGGCAGACGCGCCGCCCGCAGCAGGCTGTTGGCCCCGGCCAGCAACGCGCCGAGCAGACTCAAGCCGATGCCGCTGAACCACCACCACGGACTCAGGCGCAACTGCCCCGCCACTTCCGCGCCGTACAGACCGCGCAAGCTGGCAGCGACGTCCGGCAACAGCACGCTCGCCAGCCAGTAACCGCTGACCACGCCGAACAACCCGCCGATCAACGCCAACGCGCCGAGTTCTACGATCAGGCAAGCGATCAGCATCCGCGCGCTGACCCCGCAGGCTCTCAAGGTGCGCAGCAATCCCCGGCGCTGTTCCAGCGCCAGACCGATGGCCGCGTGAACAATGAACAATCCAACGATGAACGAGAGAAACCCGAGCGCATCGAGGTTGAGGTGGAAGCTTTCGGTCAGTCGCGCAAGGTTGTTTTCCTCGCCACTGCTCTTGAGCTGCAACTGGCCCTTGAACGCGGCCGGGACGTCGGCGTGAAAATCCTTTGGCAGCAGCAGGCGTGACAGTTGATCGGGCTGTTCGAGCACGCGCTGAGCGACGCCAATGTCCACCAGCAGCACGCCGGGGGCCATGTCGGTTTGCGCCCGCAGCGGCGGCAGCGTCTGGCCGGTTTCGCTGGCCGGGGTCGCGCCCTCGGCGAGGTTCAGCGCCCGCAAGGTTTCGGGAGAAATCCAGGTGCTGCCCGGCGGGCTGAAGAACTCGACGATGCGCTCGATCGGCATCGCCTGTCCGGCCACCGCGCTGTCGCCGGGCAACGACACCGGTTCGATGCCCATCAATTGCAGGCGCTGGTTTTCGTGATTTTTAAGAATCAGGCGCCCTTGCAGCACCGGCGACACCGGCCAGCCCAGACGCCGCAGATCAACGAACCATTGCTGCGGAAACGTCGCGCCGTTTGGCGTACTGAGGCTGGCCTGGGGTTCGCCGCCAATCAACTGGCTGGCCCGGGCGTAACTGTCCCGCGCCTGACTGTTGAGCGCTTCGACCCCGGTCAACAGACTGGTGGCCAGCCACAAACCGGTCAGCACGCTGAAAAACTGCACCGGATGGCGCCGCCAGTGACTGAGCAGCGCCATCAGCGCGTGACGGAAAACCTTCACGTCAACCGACCGCTGGACAGCACCACGCGCTCCGCCAGCCGAGCTGCCACGCGCTGACTGTGGGTGACCATCAGCAAAGTGGTCGGGGTGTCGTCGAGCAATTCCAGCAACAGCCGCAACACTTCGTCGCTGGTGGCTTCGTCGAGGCTGCCCGTGGGCTCGTCGGCCAGCAGCAGTTTCGGTTGCGCGGCCAGCGCCCGACCGAGCGCGACCCGCTGTTGCTGGCCGCCGGAGAGTTGTTCTGGATAGCGCTTGAGCAACTCGCCCAGCCCCAGGCGCTGCACCAGATGATGCTGCCAGCGCGGATCATGCCGCCCGGCCAGCCGCGCCTGAAACGCCAGGTTGTCCTCGATCCGCAGGCTGCCGATCAGGTTGTACTGCTGGAACACCAGACCGATTTCCGTGCGCCGCCAATTGGCCAGTTGCGCCTCGTTCATGCGATCCAGCCGATGTTCGCCGCTGCTGATGATGCCGCTGTCGACTTTGTCGAGCCCGGCGATCAGGTGCAGCAGCGTGCTCTTGCCGCTGCCCGACTCGCCCATCAGCGCCAGACTGCTGCCGGGCTTGAGCGTCAGGTCGATGCCTTGCAGCACCGGCAACGGGCCTTGCGGGGTGAGGTAGCTTTTGAAGACGTTTTGAACCTGGAGCATGCCGCCATCCGATCGATCCGTGTGGGCCAAGGATAGCGGATACCGACGCGTTACTGCCCCACCGCCACACTCGTCGGCGCCTCACCCGGCGTGACGATGCTGTTCAGGTCGATGTGCTTCCACTCGGGTTTGGCCCCCAGCCGCGCGTTGAAGCGGTAATTGAAGGTGAATTCATCCGCCGTCGCCACGCTCAGCGGTTTGCCGTACACCGCTTCGATTCCCGGCAGGTCGTAGCCCATCAACTGCAACAGGGTCGGGAAGATGTTGTAGTGACTGGAGCGATCCTTGTTCGCCGCCAGTTGCGCCGACCAGTCGAGTGTCTGCAACTGATCGCCCTGAATCACTACCAGCGGCACCAGCCCTTCTTCCTCCACCGGGTCGCCGCCGCAGTGGGTGTTGAGCCCGGGATTGCCGCGTTCGTGCAGATCCTGGCCGTGGTCGGAGGTGTAGATCAGCAGCGCGTTGTTCAGATTGGCCTGGGCAAACACCCGCGAAAAAAACTCGCCGACATTCCACAGCACCGTGTTTTTGTAGGCATTGCGATACAGCACCCAGTCATCCGGCTGGCCGTTGAAGCCAGTGCGTTCACCGGTGTCGGCGACTTCCGTGAACTGCCCGCGGGGCAAGGTCGGGCGGTAGGCCATGAAGGCGTCCGGGTATTTGTCGTGTACCGGGAAATGCGCGCCGACCTTGTTGATCAGCACCAGCTCCGGTTTACCGTCGTTGAGCAGTTCGATCAGCTTGGCGGCGGCAGCCATGTCGCGGTCGCGCACGCTGGTCTGGTCGAATTGCAGGAATTCGTCGATGTCCTTTTTCTCGGCATCGTTCATCAGGTTCTGCAGGTTGCCGCCGGTGCGCTGAGCGTCGATGTAGACCGTGCGCAGGCCAGCCTTTTTCGCGTACTGCCAGATCGACGGCAGCGTGCTGTTGATCCGCATGTAGTCGGCGCGGGTGCCGCCGTAGCGCAGGGTGATGTTGGTGTCGGCGCTGCAATTGGCGATGGACGCCGCGTAGCCGTAATTGAAGATCTGCACGCCCGGACGGACCTGCTTGAGGTTGCTGTGCACACCGAATGGCGCGTTGATGTCCAGGTAATTGCCGGAAATGCTCTCGTCGATGATCAGCACGATGTCGTGACCAACCGCCGGGCCATTGCGCGCCAGGGTCACCGGCTCACGCGGGCCGACGGTGTTGTGCAGCGCTTCGTAGCCGAACAAATTCAGATAGGCCAGCGGCGTGTACATGATCGGCAACCCGCGTGCACCCTCGCCGGCGCGCACGAACAACACGGCGCTGAGCAGCAACACACCGCAGAGCGGCGCAGCAATCCGCAAGGCATTGGGTACGGGCATCGCGTGCCGAGGCTTGAGGCCGATTCCGAACAACAGCAGCAAGCCGTTGAGCAGTCCGTGGATGATCGCCCCCCGGTACTGATACGCCGCTTCCTGAATGAAGCCGCCGGAATACACCAGCGAGACGAAACTGCTGTAGGTCAGGTAATCGGCCGTCACCCTCGTATAAACATCGAAAAACACCGCCGAAATAAACAGGGTTAATGCGAACAAATGCCGAATGAAAGTCTGACGTATATAGGCTGTTAGTAATAATGCGAAAGTCAGCGTCAAAAACATCGCGCCAAAAAGAAGTACTGCCAGACCAATACCCATCGCATTTAAGCGGTCAAGGTAATATTCGAAATAAAGCAACAGATAAATAATTAAAAGCAGTTCTTTCAGATATCGAAACATGGCGATTCCGGGGCGCGTCCGACGAGAGGTTGTCAAGGGTTTGTCGGTCAAAATCTGACACTAGCACCGGGCCATTAAAGCGCAAGAAATGTCGGACATAATCAAAAAGCGTCAAAAAACCGTTGACTCAAATCTGACACACCCAAGTCGCTAAAACCCTTGAAATTCGTGGCCTACGACCGTTTATCGTTTTCTTCGAACGCGTCAAGAACGGGACAAATCCATCTACAGCAAGCACTTGATGGCCTTTCGCCCCCAAAAATGGGGGTGTTATACCCTTGCAACATGTCATTTTGCTGACACGCTTTTCCCACGCTGCGCTATACCCCTTTTGACAGTTCCATTTTCGATCTTCCATCACCGTCTTACGAGGCACGCCAATATGGACGTGAGCGTATTTGGTACGGGCTATGTTGGCCTGATACAAGCAGCCGCACTTGCCGATGTCGGACATCGCGTATTGTGCGTCGATATTGACCCGAACAAGATTAAACAACTGCAACAGGCGGTACCGCCTATTAGCGAACCGGGTCTTTCGGCAACTTTGGAAGAAAACATCAAGGCCGGGCGTTTATTGTTCAGCACCCAGGCCAGCGATGCGGTGGAACATGCCGGGCTGATCTTCATCGCCGTGGGCACGCCGGCCGACGAAGACGGCTCCGCCGACCTCAGCCATGTGCTCAACGTGGCGCGGCAGATCGCCAGCTTCATGGAAGACGATCGCACGTTGATCATCAAATCCACGGTGCCGGTCGGCACGGCGGATCAGGTGCTGCACACTGCTGAAGAAGAACTGCAACGGCGTGGCAAAAGCGCTCTGGCAGTGCGGGTGGTGTCCAACCCCGAATTTCTCAAGGAAGGCAGCGCCCTCGCCGACTGCATGCGGCCGGACCGGATCATCGTCGGCACCCACGATGACCTGGCCCGCGAGCAGATGAGCGAGCTGTACGCGCCGTTCTGCCGCAACCACGAAAAACTGATGTTCATGGACAACCGCAGCGCCGAGCTGACCAAGTACGCAGCCAACGCCATGCTCGCCACCCGCATCAGCTTCATGAACGAGCTGGCCAACCTCACCGAACTACTCGGCGCCGACATCGAAGCGGTGCGCAAGGGCATCGGCTCCGACCCGCGCATCGGCTATCACTTCATCTACCCGGGCTGCGGCTTCGGTGGCTCGTGCTTTCCCAAGGACCTGCGCGCCCTGCTGCACACCGCCGAACACAATGGCATGCCGCTGAAACTGCTGCGCAGCGTAACCGATGTCAACGATGCGCAGCGGCACATCCTGTTCAGCAAACTCAGGGCGCAATTCCCTCAGGGCCTGGCCGGCAAGTCGATCGCGATCTGGGGCCTGGCGTTCAAGCCGAACACCGATGACATGCGTGAAGCCCCGAGTCGTTACCTGATGGAGGCGCTGTGGGCCGAAGGCGCCAGCGTGCAGGCCTACGATCCGGAAGCGATGTCCGAATGCCGGCGCATTTACGGATACCGCAATGACCTGCACCTGTGCGCCACCCGCGACGACACCCTGGAAGACGCCGACGCACTGGTGATCTGCACCGAGTGGAAGAATTTCCGCGTGGTGGATTTCGAGCTGCTGGCCAGCAAGCTGCGCTCGAAAGTCATCATCGACGGACGCAATCTCTACAACCCGGAACAAGTGGCAGCCGCCGGCCTGCACTACAGCGGCATCGGTCTGCGCCACATCGCGCCTGACGGGTTGCGGCCATGAAAATCCTCGTCACCGGTGCGGCCGGGTTCATTGGTGCTCATGGCGTGCTGCGGCTGGTGCGCGACGGCCATCAGGTGATCGGCCTGGACAACTTCAACAGCTACTACGACCCGCAGCTCAAGCGCGATCGGGTGGACTGGGTGCGCGGGCAAATTGGCGATGTCCAGCTCGCCACGGTTGATCTGGCAGATGCTGCGGCGCTGGAAGCATTGTTCGCGAGCGAGCGGCCGCAAGTCGTGGTCCATCTCGCCGCGCAGGCCGGGGTGCGCTATTCGCTGGAGAATCCACGGGCCTATCTGGACAGCAACCTCGACGGTTTCCTGAACATTCTGGAGTGCTGCCGCCGGCACCCGGTCGAGCACCTGATTTACGCCTCGTCCAGTTCGGTGTACGGCGCCAACCAGCGCACGCCCTACTCGGTGCAGGACGGCGTCAATCACCCGCTGTCACTGTACGCCGCGACCAAGAAAGCCAATGAATTGATGGCCCACAGCTACAGCCACCTGTTCGGCATCCCTTGCACCGGGCTGCGCTTTTTCACGGTCTACGGACCGTGGGGCCGGCCGGACATGTCGCCGATCCAGTTCGCCAAGGCGATCAGCGAAGGCTCGCCACTGAAGCTGTTCAACTACGGCGAGCATCAGCGCGATTTCACCTACATCGACGACATCATCGAAAGCATCGCGCGCCTGATCGAGCGGGCGCCCCGGGCCAATCCCGAGTGGAACCGCGAACAACCCGACCCGGCCAGCAGCATGGCGCCGTGGCGCTTGTTCAACATCGGCGGCCAGCACCCGGTGGCGCTGAAAACCTACCTCGCCCTACTGGAAAAACACCTCGGCCAGAAAGCCGTGGTCGAGCTGCTGCCGCTGCAGCCGGGCGACGTACTCAATACCTGCGCCGAGGCCAGCGACCTGGCCCAGGCCACCGGGTTTCAGCCCCGGATAGAGCTGGATGAGGGACTGGGGCGGTTCATCGCCTGGTTCCGCGATTACTACCCCACTGCCTATCGCCCACGCGCCGTTCGCGGCTGAACATCAGCGGAGGACTCCATGACTGGACTTGAGAAAGGTGTACCGATCCAACAACTGGTGCGTGACAAACGCATGGATCCGGAACAGCGAATGCGCCTGGACGCGGCCATCCATCGCCAGGGCCAGGGCTGGATGACCGGTCGCGAGGGCGGTCGGCCGTGGCAACTGTCGCGCACCAATCGGGTGGTCGCCTGCCTCGGTGCGCTGACGATTCTGCTGATGATTTCGCCGCTGCTGATCGGTCTGGCGCTGGCCATCAAATTCACCAGCAAGGGCCCGGTGATGTTCGTGCAGAAACGCACCGGTTATCGCGGGCGCAAGTTCGGTATGTACAAGTTCCGGACCATGGTCGCCAACGCCGAAGAGCTCAAGGAGTCGCTGCGTCACCTGAACAAGCACGGTGCCGACGCCATCGACTTCAAGATCGACCAGGATCCGCGCATCACCGGGATCGGTGGCTTCCTGCGGCGTACCAGCCTCGACGAGCTGCCCAACCTGATCAACGTAGTGACCGGCGACATGCGCCTGGTCGGCCCTCGCCCGACCTCGTTCAACGCCTACCGCTACAAGGACAGTCACCTCGCCCGTCTGGCGATCTACCCCGGCATGACCGGCCTGTGGCAGATCTCAGGACGCAGCAACATCGACTTCGACCAGCGCGTTGAGTTGGACCTCAGCTATATCGCCGAGCAGAGCCTTCTGCTTGATCTGAAGATTCTGTTGAAAACCCCCTTCAAAGTATTCAGCGGCCACGGAGCAAGCTAATGGACGGTTCAACCAACAAAAGCCTGAGCATTGCCAGCCCCAGCGAGTCGAACCTGACCTCGACCGTGCTGGACCTGGATCTGCGGATCCTGTTTCTGACCGCCGCCAACCCCGGCGCCGGCACCACCACCAGCGCCCTGGCGCTGGCCAGTCAACTGGCGCAGATGAGCAGCGGCCAGGTGCTGTACGTCGACGCCAGCCAGTCGGCGAGCAACCTGACCCAGCAACTGAACCTGAGCAAGGAGCGCGGCCTGCGCGACCTGCTGTTCAACCCGGACAACCCGCCGCTGCTGCAGGACTGCGTGGTGCAGGTGTCGAGCCTGCCGTTTCATGTGCTGCCCAATGGCCGGCCGATCCGCACTACTGAACACCTGACTGCCGAGAGCCTGAGCCCGCTGCTGGATCAACTGGGCGCTCAGTACCGCTTTGTGGTGATCGATGGCGACGCGGTGTATTCGGCCGCCGACACGTTGGTCATCAGCACCCAGGTCGACGGCGTGGTGTTCGTGGTACGCGCCGAAGACACCCGCTGGGAAGTCGCCCAGGCGGCAGTGCAGCGCTTGACCCAGGCCGGGGCCAAAGTGGTCGGCAGCGTGTTCAACCGGCGCAAGTACTACATGCCTAAATGGCTCTACAAAAACCTGTAAGCAACCGCAAAGGATGACGCCATGAACGCCAGGATTCTTGTGCTGCTGATGCTGCCGCTTGCAGGCTGCTCGAGCACCTCCGAAACCCAGAACATGCCGGTGAACATTCTCACCGCCACCCCGGCCAACTCCCAGGCCACCGACATGCCGAAGATCGAGCAGACCCTGCGCCCGCAGGATGTGCTGGACGTGATCTTCCACATCAGCACCAGCGGCTCGGACGCTTATCGCGTGCAGTCGGGGGACCAGATCGGACTTAACTTCACTGCTGCCAGCCAGCTCAATGGCAACCAGTTGGTGCTGCCGGACGGCACCATCGAACTGCCGGGCGCCAACACCTCGGTGAAAATCGCCGGGCTGACCAGCGAAGAAGCGCGCCAGGAAATCCAGCGCGCCTATCAACGCAAACAGCTGTTCCAGCCCAACCGCAATCAGTTGACGGTGCAGATCATCAGCCCGCTGACCAACGAGCAGAACCTGAAAAGCGCGCTCAACCACCCGGCCACCGGCATGAGCCGCGAGATCACCGTCGGCACCGACGGCTACGCGAGCTTCCCGGAAATCGGCGCGGTGCCGCTTCAAGGCATGACCGTCAACCAGCTCGAAGCCTTCCTCAACAAAAAGTACGCGCAACTGCCGGGCCGGATGACCGTGGACGTGCTGCTCAAGTCCACCGCCGGCAACGAGATCTACGTGCTGGGCGAAGTCGGCCAGCCGGGCTCCTACCCGATCCGCCGGCCGGTGTCGGTGCTTGAGGCGCTGACCCTGGCGCGCGGCACCAACGTCAAGGCGCGGCTCGATTCGGTGGTGATCATGCGGCGCAACGGCAATCAGGTGCAGGCCGTGCGTTACGACGTCGAGAAAGCGTTGTCGGGCGAGGCGCCGCAAATCGCCTACCTGCAACCGGACGACATGCTGTACGTGCCGAAAACCAAACTGGCCAGCGCCGGCGAACTCGCCCGGCAACTGGCCGACGTGGTGCTGTTCCAGGGCGTGGGCTTCAGCTTCGGCTACCGCGTCGACAACAAAGACAGCAACAACAACTGACTCTCAGGTGACCGACCATGAATCCAAAGGAAAACTACCTGCATGAGTTCTTCAGGATCTTCTTCGCCAACAAGCAATTGGTGAAACGGGTCTTCCTGGTCTTTGCAGTGATCGCGCTGGTGCTGCCGCTGTTGCTCAAACAGAGCTTCGATATCACCGCTCAGGTAATCGTGCAGTCGAAAAAACTTTCACAGGGCGACGCCACCACATCGCTCACCGTGGACAACGCCACCTTCATCCCGCCGTCGCTGGCGGACATGGAAACCGAGAGCAACATCCTGCGTTCGCCGGCGCTGATCCGTCAGACCATCAGCGAGCTGCGCGACAAGGGCGAATACACCCCTTCGCCCGGCATGTTCAGCAAACTGGTGGGCGAACCGTTCAAGCGCTACATCAGTTCGCCGCTGCGCCAGTACGTGATCAACCCCGTGCGCAACACCCTGGGGCTTGAAACCGATCCGGTGCGCGACACCGCGCTCGACGCGCTGACCCAGGATGCGATAGACAGCCTGAAAATCGAGACCCTGCCTGGCTCCAACGTGATCTCGATCATCTACAGCTTCCCCGACCCGCATCAAGGCACGACCTTCGTCTCTGCCCTGCTGCAAAACTACCTGGTGAGCCGTCAGGCGCTGCAATCGATCGATTTGCCGCAATCGTTCTACGAAACCAAGAAACACCTGTATCAGGTGCGCCTTGATGGACTGGAAGGCAATCGCCAGGCGTTGCTGGAAAGTGTCGGCGCGTCGGATCCGAAGGAGGAAATCACCTTCCGCCTCAACGCGATCAACACCGAAGAGCAGGCGCTGAACCTGTATCGCGACCGCCTGCTGCAAAGCCAGCGCTGGCTCGAGTACCTGAAGACCGCGCTGGCTGCCGCCAGTAACAGCAAACTCAACGACTACACCTTCCCCTACACCTTCACCACCACGGTCGACAACGTGGCGTTCGAGGATCGGGAAATCAAACAGATGGGCGAGCAACTGACCACCCAGGTCAGCCGTTACATGAATGATCTGGCGGTGTTCCAGCCGGGCAGTGAACCGATGTTGCTGACCCGCGAGCAGATTGCCCGCACTCGCCAGCAGTTCCTCAAGGTGGTGAGCAATCGTATTCAGGAACGCACCAACGATCTGGCGGTGGTCCAGCAGGTGATCGATCAGAAAACCGCGCGCATTGCCGAGTTCAAGAACCGCATCCACGAGTTGCAGCAAACCCAGAGCAAACTGCGGCAGATGGACACCGAGATCGACGCGCTGCACGCCGCGTTCTCGACCTACGCCCAGCGTTTTGCCGAAAGTAGCACCACCCGTTCGCTGAGCGACGACCTGTCCAACGCCCGGGTCTTGAGCCCACCGTTCGAACCGACCGAACCGGCGTTTCCCAAGCCGATGCTGATCATTCCGTTCGGGCTGTTCACCGGTCTGTTGCTGGCGATTGCACTGGTCTACGTGCGTGAGTTCTTCGATCACCGCTTCAAACATCCGGCGCAAATCAGCCACGAGCTGGGCCTGCCGGTGCTGCTGGTGATCAACGACCAGAACGCGCAACCGAGCAACCCGCACAAGAACTGGACCGTGCCGAGCTTCGTGCACTGGGTGCGCAATTGAACACGTCCGCCACCCCGAACGCCGCCCTGCCGATCATGCATTTGCTCAGCAGCGGTGGCTTCTATGGGGCCGAGCGGATGTTGCTCGATCATTGCCTGGCGACGCCGGGGCAGCACCAGGTGCTGTTCCTCGATGCGCCGCCGGAATTGATCGCGCGCTTTCGCGAGGCCGGCGTCGATGCACAAGGCTGCGCAGGGCTCGGTGCCCTGCTGCGGCACTTGGGTCAGCGGCGCGGTGAACGTCCGTTGATCAATACCCACAATTTCAAAGGCCTGTTGTTCGGCTGGGTCGGCGCCACGCTGTTGCGCCTGCCGCTGGTGATCACTCAACACGGCTTCACCCCGCGCAGCCGCAAGCAGAAGTTCTACACCTGGCTGAGCCTGCAACTGTGCCGCACGGCGTCGGTGGATCGGGTGGTGTGTGTCGCCGAAAGCATCGCGGTGTTGCACCGTCAGGCCAGCGTCCGCGCGGAGAAATTGCAGGTGATTCCCAACGGATTGCCGGCAGCCGCCGCGCTGCTTTCCGATGCGCCAAGACAACGCTGGCTCGCCGGATACGTCGGGCGCTTGAGCAGTGAGAAAGGCCCGGATCTGTTTCTCGACGCGCTGATCCCGCTGTGTCACCAGCACCCGCAACTCGACGCGGTGATGCTCGGCGACGGCCCGGAACGCGAAGACTTGCAGGCGCGAATCGACGCCGCCGGTTTGCAACAGCGCATCCGCTTGCCGGGTTACCAGACCGACATGCGTCACTGGTGGCAGCAACTCGATGCGCTGGTGATCAGCTCGCGCACCGAAGGTACGCCGATGATTCTGCTGGAAGCGATGCAGGCCGGGGTGCCGGTGGTGGCATTCGGCGTCGGCGGGATTCCCGACGTGCTGGAGAACCGTCACAACGGTTTGCTTGCGGCCCCCACCGACAGCGCCGCCCTCGCCCGCCAGCTCGACACCTTGCTGTCCGAGCCTGGCCTGGCACGGCAACTGCGCGACAACGCAAAACGCACGCAACAGGATCGCTACGACCTCAAGGCCCTGGCCGAACGCTGGTCGCAGCTGTACATCCGCACGGCACGGGAGGCACGCGCATGATTTTCCCGCTCTCGATCGTCAGTCTGTTGGGGCTGGCCTGCATTGCTCTGCTGGCCAGCCCCTGGCCCTACCTCGCGCCAGGCGCAGTGCTCGGTCTGGTGGGGTTCGCGGTGTTGTACCGCAAACCGACCTGGGGCCTGCTCGGCATCGTCGCCCTGGTGCCGTTCGAGGGTTTCTTCAAGGACAGTTCCCTGTCGGGCAGCAAACTGATCGGCGCGTCGCTGGCGGTGATCCTGATGCTGCAACTGGCGATGCACCAGATTCCCTCGGATCGCCTGCGCAGCAATATCTGGCGCTTTCTGATCGCCTTCATGACCCTGTACTTTCTCAGCCTGCTCAACACCGATGACATGGGCATGTCGCTCGGCCACCTGCGGGAAATCAGCGTCGGCCTGATTCTGTTTGTGATCACCCTGCTGATCGGCCGCGAGCTGAACCTCGACCTGTTCGCCCGGTTGGTGACCCTCGCCGTCAGCACGACCTGCGCCATGGCCATGTTCTCCAGCAAATTCCAGGATCAGGGGCGGGCTGCCGGTTTGCTCGAAGACCCCAACGCTTTCGCCCTGCTGATTGCCTTCGCCATCCCGCTGGGGCTATTGCTTGTCATCCGCAGCCCGAACCTGTTGCATCGGCTGTTCTGGGGCGGATGCTGCCTGCTGTTGCTCGGCGGCATGACCAAGACCGAATCGCGTTCCGGGCTGGTGGTGCTGGCCTTGAGTCTGGTGATCGGTTGCTGGCACTACCGCGCGCAACTGGCGCGGATTCGTCCACGTCACCTCGGTTTTGCCATGCTCGGTGCGGCGATCGTGATTCCGCTGGCGATCTACGCAATGCCCGCCGGTTACATCGCGCGCATCCAGTCCCTCAGCGTGTTGAGCGCCGGCGCCAAGGGCCACAACGACGAATCCCTCGGTCGCCGCGCCTCATACATCGTGGTCGGTGGCCAGATGATCCGCGAGAACCCGCTGCTCGGCTCCGGCCCCGGCACTTTCCCGCTGCACTACGCCACCACCGGTTACGCCAAGGCGTTTTCCGCCAACCGCAAGATCGGCGACCTGTATCGCCGGGCGCATAACACCTACCTGGAAATCTTCAGCGAACTGGGGGTGCCCGCCGGATTGATGTTCGTCGGCATGCTCGCGCTGGGTCTGTACAACCTGATGCAGGCGCGCAAGGCGTGGATGCTGCGACGTGACTGGCAACAGGCGGATCTGATGACCCACCTGGGGGTGAGTTTTCTGTCGCTGACGCTGTTCCTGATGTTCCTCAGCGCACCGAACCAGAAATACCTGTGGATCATGCTCGCCATGACCAGCGTCTTGCGCCTCAAAGCCGAGCAGGCACCGATGACGGAGGCCAAAGCATGAGCCGGATCAGCATCGTCATCCCGATGTTCAACGAGGCCCGGCACATTGGCCGCACCCTGCTGGCTGCGCAAAAAGCGGCGCACGCGGCGGATGTCGAGTGTGAACTGATCGTGGTCGACAACGGATCGAGCGACGAAGGCCCGCAGATCGCCCGGCAGTTCGGCGCCCACGTACTGGTGATGCCAGGCCTGCTGATCGGCGCGTTGCGCAATCGTGGGACCGCCATCGCCACCGGGGAATGGCTGGCGTTCATCGATGCCGACATCGAAATGCCGGAAGACTGGTTGCACCCATTGTTCGACATCGAAGCCAGTGGCCAGGCCGATGTCTTCGGTCTCGACCTGCACACCCCCGCCGCCGCGCCGTGGTACGCCACCGCCTGGCAGCGCCGGACCTTGCGCCCGACCACCCACACCAGCCACGTCGTCGACTGGCTGCCCAGTGCCAACCTGCTGATGCGTCGGCGCTGGTTCGACAAGGTCGGCGGTTTCAACGAAACCCTGCGCACCGGCGAAGACAAGGAGTTCACCTTGCGCCTGAGAGAACACGGCGCGCGACTGCTCTCGATCAATGAAAGCGTGGCTCTGCACTGGGGCTACGAAATGAACTGGCGCGAGTGGATGGGCAAGGAACTGTGGCGTCAGGGCAGTCATCTGCAATTGCTGCGCAGCCACGGTTTCAGCCTGCGCCTGTTGCGGTTTCCGATGCTGTCGATCTTCGTCTGGATTCTCGATTTCCTGGCGATATCCGCGCTGCTCGACGGCTTTCCCCATCACGCCGCGATCATGGTGATGCTGACGCTGGTGCCGGGGCTGGTGCTCAGCGTGCGCCAGAGCGCCAAGCACCACAACGTCTGCCTGACCCTGCAACTGTGGGGCCTGCACTGGCTGCGCCTGCACCTGGCGGGCGCCGCGTTCATTCTCAGTCTGTGTCATTGGAACGCCAGGAGGCCTGCCCGTGGCTGAATTCATTTTCTGGATGTGCCTGCTGCTGCCGGCCTACGCCTATGTCGGCTACCCGCTGCTGCTGACGCTGCTCGCGCCGCTGTTCCCGGCGTGGCGCCACAGCCCGGCACCGCCGCTGAACGTCAGCATCGTCATCGCCGCCCACAACGAAGCGCGACACATCGAACACAAGCTGCGCTCGCTGCTGTCCCAGGATTATCAGCCGGCGACCCTGCAAATCATTCTGGCCAGCGACGGTTCCACCGACGCCACCGTGGCCTGCGCACACAAGGTCGTCGACCCGCGAATCACCGTGCTCGACCTGCCTCGCCAGGGCAAGGCCGCCACCCTGAATGCCGGCGCGGCGCTGGCCACGGGCGACATTCTGGTGTTCACCGACGCTGACAACCAATGGTCGCGGGAAACCCTCGGCTACCTGCTGGCGCCCCTGAGCGACCCACAGGTCGGCGCCTGTGCCGGACACATGGTGATTCCAGTCACCGGCGGTGGCTTGAGCATCGGCGACAGCCTTTATCGGCACTACGAAGGCTGGTTGCGTCGGGTCGAGAACCGTACCGGCTGCATGGTCTCCGCCGACGGCGCCTTGCTGGCCCTGCGCCGCGAACTGTTCGAGAACGTGCCGGCCGAAGTCAACGACGACTTCTTCATCAGCACCTGCGCCCCGGTCAAATTCAAACGCATCGTCTACGTGCCCGAAGCGCAAGTGATCGACCACGGCGTGGACGAAGCGGACAAGCAATTCCGCCGGCGCCAGCGGGTCACCGTCGGCGGCCTGCAAAGCCTGGCGCAACGCAGCGAACTGCTCAATCCGTTCAAGCATGGGCTGTATTCGATTGCGTTGATCAGCCACAAGTTGATCCGTCGCCTGGCGCCGATCCTGTTGCTGCCGCTGCTGCTGAGCAATTTCTGGCTGTGGGAAGACCACGGTTTCTATCGCCTCTGCCTGATCGCGCAACTGGTCGGCTACGCCATTGCGATTGCCGGCCTGCTGGATTCGCAACACCGCTTGCCCAAGCCGTTCCGCCTTGCCGCGTTCCTGCTGGTGACACTGGCGGGCATGAGCATCGGCCTGTGGCAGTTCCTGCGCGGCCAGCGTTATGCCCAGTGGAACCCTGACCAAAACCGTTGAGAGGGATCGAGCCATGGCGATCAAACAACTGATTAAACGCACCAGCGGCTGGCTCTATCTCAACTCGTCCGTGGGGCGCAACCAGCTGCACGGCGCCGGCGTGATCCTGATGTTGCACCGGGTGCTGTCCAACGACCGCGCCGCCGACCTGCCGCATCGCAACGAACTGTGCGTCGGGCCCAAGGCCTTCGAACACTTGCTGGTGTGGCTGCGCAAGCATTTCGATTGCGTGCCGCTGATGGAGATCCTGCAACCCAATGCCTTGCGCACCGAGCGTCCGCAAGTGGCATTGACCTTCGACGACGGCTGGCGCGACAACGCCGCCAACGCCTTCCCGCTGCTGCAGAAACATCAGGTGCCGGCGAGCATTTTTCTCTCCACCGATTTCATCGGCAGCCGCCAGCGCTTCTGGTGGGAAAGCATCGGCGAAACCCTGTGGGGCAGTCATGGTGAAAAAGCCCGCACGCACCTGATCGAATGCCTGCGTGCCGCCGGCCAGCCGTTGCCAGTGCTGCTGGACGACATTGATGTGGACCGCCGCAGTCTGACCCTGTTGCATTATCTGCAAAGCCTCAAGGCGCTCGATCCGAAGAGACTCGAACGCCTGACCGACGAGTGTCCGCAGGAGTCGTTGCCACAAGCGCTGGACTGGCATCAGGTGCGGGCAATGGAAGCGTCGGGGCTGGTGCGTTTCGGCCCCCACGGCGCCAGTCACGCCATCCTCACCGGCCTTGACGATGTGCGCCTGGGCGAAGAAATCAGCCGCAGCCGCGATGCCCTGCTCAATGGCTGCAACCGGCCGCTGCCGGTGTATTGCTACCCCAACGGCGACAACGATGAGCGGGTGCGCGAGCAGATCGCCAATCACGATTACCCCTTCGCGCTCGGCACCGGCACCGGCCTCTATCGCGGCACGGGCGATCCGCTGAACCTGCCGCGATTCGGAGTCAGCCAGCGCACCGCGCGCAATCCGCAACTGCTGTCGTGGCGGATCTATCGCGGGGCGCGGCCATGAGTCGAGGCAGTTACCTCAAGCATCTGGCGCTGAGCATGGGCACCAAACTGGCGATGATCGCCCTGCGGCTGCTGAGGAATGTGCTGCTGGCGCGGATTCTCGGCCCCAGCGAACGGGGCCTGTTCGCCCTGCTCAGCACCCTGCCGGACCTGATCAGCGCCGCCACCAGCGGCGGCCTCAATTCGGCGGTAGGTTATCAGGCCGCCAAGCAACGACCGATGGGCTTGTTGCTCGCGCAAGTGCTGGTGTTCGGCTGTCTGCTGGCGGGTTTGTTGACTTTGCTGGTGGTGGCGCTGGTGCGCGAGTTCGGCAGTGAACTGGACGTAACGATGCAACTCGGTCTGCTGGCGTGGCTGTTGCTGCTGGCGGTGCCGTTGACCGTGCTGAAAAGCGGCTTGCTGACCTTGCACAATGCGTCCGGCGGGGTGGTCGCGTTCAATGCCTTGCGGCTGGTGGAATCTTTCGCGCCGCTGTTGCTGTTTCTCGCGCTGTTCTGGATGTGGAAAGAAGCGGCCCTTGAAGCTGCACTCATCAGTTGGCTGGCCGGCATCAGTCTGGTGGTGCTGGTCGGCTGGCTGTGGCTCAAACGCGCGCAGCCGTTGCAGCTGCAATGGGATCGCGCCAGCCAGAACGAACTGCTGCGCTTCAGTGCGCGCAGCCATCCGGATCTGCTGTTCCAGCAAGTGATCCTGCGTTCCGATTACCTGTTCATCGGCGCCCTGCTCGGCAGCACCGCCCTCGGGCATTACGCGATGGCCAGCGCCGCCGCCGAATTGCTGCTGATCGTTCCGGAAGCGGTGACCACGCCGCTGATGAAACGCCTGCTGCAACAGGATGAAGGCATGGACAAGGTCACGCCACTGGCCCTGCGTCTGACCGCCACGGTGATGCTCGGCGCCTGCCTGACCATGGCCGTGATCGGCGAATGGCTGATCGTCACCCTGTTCGGCGTCGCCTACCAGCCGGCGTATCCGGCGCTGCTGGCGTTACTGCCGGGGCTGCTGGGCCTGTGTTACGCGAGCATCCTGCGCCTGGACCTGATCGGCAAGAACCGCCCCGGCACGGTGTCGCTGCTGATGGGGATCGGCGCGCTGCTCAATCTTGCGCTGAACCTGCTGCTGATTCCGGCCTACGGCATCGTCGGTGCAGCGGCAGCGTCGTCGATTGCCTATCTGGCGGTGACCGTGGCGATGCTGGTGTTGTACTGCCGGTTGAGCGGCGTGGCGTTCTGGCAAACCCTGATCATTCTGCCCAGCGACCTCACGCCGATGTGGCTGATGTTGCAGCGTCGGAAGGCAGCATGAAAGGCCTGGCCCTGCTGCTCGGTCTCGGCCTGTCGCTGGACGCCTTCGCGGCGTCGATGCGTTGGGGCGACATTCGCGACGGCAGTCTGTACCTGCAAGCGGATCGCCCCGACACGGTGACCGTGCGCTGGGCGCCGGCGTGGCAGGCGGAGGCCAACGAAGAGCACATTTACCTGCTCGACGGCCGCGGCCAGTTACAGGGCGAGCGCTTCATCAAGGCCAGTGAAACCCGTGGCAGCCAGAGCTGGCCGTTGGCGCCGGGGGCCGCGAGTTATCAGCTGGAAATCCCCGGCTACAGCTTCCGCAGTTACCGGGTCGAGCACGACGAAACCACCGTGGCGCTGTTCGCCCCGGCCAAGGTGCATTTCAGTGCGGAAACCCGTAACGGCGATGAACTGTATTTCAAGGTCGCAGCGGGTGAGCGCGCGATATTGGCGGGCAAGTTCCACGGCGGAGTCAGCGCCCTGCAAGCGCAGCGGGTCGGTGACGGTCAGCCCCTGACACTGGCGCTGAAACCCTATCGCGCCTATTGGCAGTTCGATCAGGTGGCGTTGCCGGTCAGCGAGCGCGAACAGGTCTGGCGCCTGCGTCTGCAAGGCAGCGGCAAAGCGGCGTTCTGGCTCGACGGTACGGCCAATCTGTTCGCGCAGACCCCGCAACAGCTCAAACCGCTGCACGAAGACGACGGCCAGATGCGCCTGACCCTGCACGACAAAGTCCTCGGCCGCACCCCGGATCTGGGCATCGCCCTGCCCTACGTGATGCCGCCGCCCGCCAGTCATCCGCTGCTCGATGCGCTGAAACCGACGGCCGCCAGTTACTACAGTTTCGTCGACGTGACGGCGAAGAAGCCGCACTTCGAAGATGCGTTTCGCCAGGTCTATCAGGATCGTTTCGGCATTCGTCAGGACATCACCTTGCTCGCCGGCAGTCAGCGTCAGGCCGATCTGCGCGCCGACGTGCAAAGCAACAGCGGACTCGATGCCTGGCTCGCCGGCACCCGTGCGCTGGGCGGCAAAGGCACGCACTACATCGGGTTCGCCGACGAGCCCAACCTGAATTATTCAAGCTACGAGCAATACCGTTCGATCTTCACCAGCATGGCCCGCCAAGTGCGCAGCGATCCGGCCAATGCCAGGGCCGGTGTGCGCATCGCGATGCCGGCCAGTTCGCGATTGGTCAACGGGCCGTTCGCGGACAACGCAGCGAATAAGCGTGGCATCGACTGGGCCCGGCGACTGCTGAGTGAATCCGCCGATCAGGTCGATGCGCTGGCCTGGCACGAATGGATGATTCGCGACCTGCTCGCCACTCGCGTGTACCGCGACAGCGTGCGCCGCGCTGCCGATCTGGTCGGCCTCGATGCCAAGGGCCAGCCGCGCAAAGCGTTGCTGCTGGATCAGACCAACCTGTCCAGCGGCTCGAGCCTGAGCCCCTACGATCAGGAAACCCATTTCACCTCGCTGTGGTGGGCCTCGGTGGTGATCAACGCCTCCCAGGACGGTTTGCTGACGATGCTCAACTGGTTTCAGGCCGCCGATGAGCCGCAGTACCCCAAAGGCATGTTGCGGGTGCTGGGCGATGATCGCTTCGAGTTGAAACCGGTGGGCCTGGCGCAGCAGTTCATCCAGCAGCACTGGCTGCACAAGGTGCTGTGGCTGGAGAACGATGCGTTCGAAGTCGATGTGCTGGCGATGGCCGGCGACGATCAGCGCGGGCTGCTCGGCGTGAACAAGGGCACGCGCTTGCAGCATGTCGACCTCGCGGGCGCGAAATGCCCATTGAACAACGGCGCGCTGCGCTACTTCGGCGCCGACAACCGCAGCCGCGACGCACCATTTCGCTGCCAGGACGGCCGCGTGCGCTTCGAGCTGCCGGGACAGACCCTGTTTGCCCTGCGCTGGAGCGCCTCATGACCGCCCTGTTGATATCCGGCCGCGCTGGCCTGTGCCGCGCGATGACTCGTCATCAGGAGCCAAGACCATGAATGTTTTGCAAAAAATCCGCGATCACATCAAACACAAAGGCCTGCGGGCCACCTTGGCCAAGGTGTGGAAACACTACGTCTTTTCTCATCAGGAACTGCTGTGGATGGAGCGCGACCTTGTCAGCCCGGTGCCGCCCCACAGCCTCAAACCCTACCCGCCACTGCGGGTGGTGAAGATCACCCCGGACAACGTCAGCGCCTTCGCCCGCCACTTCGGTGACCGGGTCGGCACCATGGCCGAGCTGGCCCGGGAGAATCACACCGGGCACATGCACCTGGACGATCAGGGCCATGCGGTGGCGTTCATCTGGGGCAGCGCCCGGGACTACTTCGACCGTCACTACTACGGCTGCATGTTCCCGGTGAAACCCGGCGAGTTCTTCGAGTTCGGCGGCGAACTGACCCGCTCGTACTGGGGCACCGAGCTGTCGGTGGATCTGCAACTGGAGCTGTGGAAAGCCATGGCCGCCCAGGGCTGTGACAAGGTCGTGGACGTCTGCGAGTTCCACAACATCCCGGCGCTCAAGCTGCACTTGCGCATGGGCTATACCGAACAGGGCCGGATCATAAACATCTACAAACTGTTCGGTCGCTGGCGCTTCTACCGCGAAACCCGCTACAGCGGATCGCGCCTGGAGGCGCTGCGCAAACCTTCCCGTCCACCTGTCACAGCAACGGCGACCTGAGCCTATGGCGCGATTCGAATGGCGCACCTCGTTGTGCGCACCTGACTTCCCGGCGGCGGCCTTTGAAGCGCTGCGCCTGCGGGTGACGGATCACACGCCGTTCAACAGCCTCGACTGGCTGTGTGCGGCAGAGCAGGCGCTCGATGCGCACGAGCGGCTGCATGTATTGCTGGGTTGGGAAGCAGACGAATTGCGCCTGTGCCTGCCACTGGTGGCGAGCCGTGAACGATTTTTCGGATTGCCGTTTCGGGTAGTGCATCACCTGGGTTATCCGCTGGCCGATCGCCTGGCGTTGTTATCACAGTTGAACGCCGACGACATGCGCCAAGCCCTGCGGCTGATTCGCCATCGAGTGCCCCACGCCCTGCTGCAACTCAATGAAATCACCGAGCCGGTCGGTGCCGAAAGCGTGCTCACCGAATGGATGGTCCACAGCTCCACCGGCGAACGTCGCTTGAGCTGCCGGGTGCCGGTGCACCTGATCAGCGAGGCTGACCGCCAGGAAGTCTCGGGCGACCCGCGCTACAAACTGCGCCGGGCGCGCAAACGGATTGCCGCGTGCGGCGCCGAAGTCCGGCGGATCACGCCCGACGCGACCAGCATGGGCCCGTTGCTGCAGGTCATCAGCGAAGTCGAAGCGGTCAGTTGGAAAGGCGACGAAGGCGTCGGAATCTTTGCCAGCGACCGCAGCCGCCGCTGCATGGAAAACGCCTTCACCGCCCTCGCCGCTTCGGGCCGGGTGCGCGTGGTGATGCTGGAACTCAACGGACGTTGCATCAGCTATCGACTCGGTCTGTTCGAACAGGGCCGGCTCTACGATTACAACCTCGCCTTCCTGCCGCAATACGCGGACCTTGGCAGCGGCCGGGTGTTGCTGGAGGAATGGATTCGCTGGGGGCTGGATGACAACTGGCACTGGATCGATGCCTCGCGGGTCAGCCTGGAAAATTCCAGCCATCAATTGCACGAACGCATGACCGGGCAACTGGAACACTGGCGCTGGAGCTTCTACTCGTGGCGCCCGAGCGGCCTGTTGCTGGGGCTGGGGCTGCGCGTCTGGCACCGGCTCAAGCCTGGGTTGCAACAATGGCGGGCGAAGCGTGCGGCGGCCAAAGCGGCGGTCATTGCGACACCTGTGATCAACCCCAGCAAGGAGGGCGAACATGCCTCGCCAAGTCATAGTCAACGCTGACGATTTCGGCCTGAGCCCGAACGAAAACGCGGTGATCTTCGGTGCGTTCCAGGCCGGGGTCATCAGTTCCGCCACGGCCATGGCCAACATGCCGGCGTTCGAAGCAGCCTGCGCCATGGCCCGGCTGCCGCTGCTGGAAGGCCGGATCGGTCTGCACTTCAACCTGACCTATGGCCGGCCCCTGAGCCGAGCCATTCTTGAGCGTCGCACCTTCTGCGACAGCCACGGCGTGTTCGACCTCAGCCTGGCGCGCCACAGCCTGTGGCTGGGCCGGGAAGATCGCGAAGCGGTGCAGGAAGAATTGCAGGCGCAGTGGCAGCGCTGCGTCGATCACGGCGTGCGTCCCAGCCACCTCGATTCGCATCAGCACGTGCACAACATCTGGCCGATCGGCGAGATCGTCGCGCGCTTCGCTGCCCATCAAGGTGTGCCGGTGCGCCTGGCGCGCAACCTGGGGCAAAACCTCAGCCTGCCCAAGCGCCTGTTCAAGGGGTTGCTCAACCGCCGATTGCAGGGATTGGCCGGGGTGACGGCGGATTACGTCTGCACGCCGGTCGACCTGCGCAACGCCCCCGCGCCGACCGACGGCGTGCTGGAAATCGTCGCCCATCCGAACCAGCTCGGGGCGGATTTCGGCGACGCCTATCTGCAACCCGAAGAGTCCCTGAGCCGCTTGCTAGAGCAGCGGCTGGCGGGGGTTCCACGGGTTTCCTATGCCGATCTGAACAAGGATTTTTTGCGGGGTGCCGAGGCGATCTGAGCCGTTACACAACTTGCAATACTTTCAAAGCTGGCGCTTTGACATGAATTTGCCGGCTTGATCTATACCCACAAAAGCGTCATCCACAACACCCGGGCTCCGGCCTCGGAGGGCATCATGAGCGTCATTGAAAAGCTGCGCGAACGTATCAAGCAAAAAGGCCTGGGCCGTACCTTCGGCACGTTGTGGAAACGCTACGTGTTCTTCCATTGGGAACTGTTGTGGATGGAGCGCGACCTGGTCAGCCCGGTACCGCCGCACAAGCTGCGCCCCTACGACGGCCTGCGCAAAGTCGACATCACCGCCGAGAATGCCGGCGCGTTCGCCAAACACTTCGGTGACCGGGTGCAGACCATGGCCGAACTGGCCAACGAAGGCCACACCGGGCACATGTACCTGGATGCCGACGGCCATGCGGTGGGATTTATCTGGGGCAGCACTCGTGACTACCACGACCGCCACTATTACGGCTGCACCTTCCCGGTCAAACCCGGCGAGTTCTTCGAGTTCGGCGGTGAAATGATCCGCGCCTACTTCGGCAGCAGCCTGTCGGTGGACGTGCAGGTCGCCCTCTGGGAAGCCATGGCCGCCCAGGGTTGCAACAAGGTGGTGGACGTCTGCGAAACCCACAACATCCCGGCGCTGAAACTGCACATCCGCATGGGCTACCACGAACAGGGCCGCGTCACCCACGTCTATTGCCTGTTCGGCAAATGGCGGTTCTTCCGCGAAACGCGCTATGAGGGTTCACGCCTCGATCCGCTGCGCAAACCGGGACGGCCGGTGGTGACGGCGGCTGCGCAGGCTTGAAGGTCCAAAGCAGCACTGTGGGAGCTATCGGAGACGCTAGCTCCTACATAATCTGAGACTACTTGCCTACACCTGCAGACGACACATCCAAGGCCGATAACAGAACCGGCTGACTGCTCGACCGTATCCAAATGGATACAGTCGAGCCATGAACTATTTCGTGCAACAGACATCCGTGTTCGTGACCTGGCATGCCTCTATTCGAGATCTCCGTGCCAAGGTAGCTATTGCCCGTCGCATAGATCGTGCATCAGCAGGTAATCTAGGCGACATTAAACCCGTAGGTGATGGTGTGTCGGAAATGCGCGTTGATGTCGGCGCCGGGTATCGGGTCTACTTCACGATGCGTAACGGTGTAGTTATCGTTTTGCTGGCCGGCGGCGACAAATCCACACAAAGCGCGGACATCAGACGTGCAAAAAAAATGGCAAAGGAGGTTTAACCATGAGCCAGACTTTGACAGCTTTTGATATGGCAGCACTGCTGGACAGTGATGAAGCCATCAGTGAATACCTATCCCAAGTGTTGGCCGACGGTGACAACGAAGAGTTTCTTCGTGCAATCGGTTATGTCGTCAAGGCGCGTGGCATGACGCAGATTGCGAAGGATTCGGGCATGGGGCGCGAAAGTCTGTACAAGGCTTTCGCACCAGGAGCCAAGCCTCGCTTCGACACGGTTCTTAAAGTCATTCATGCCCTTGGCATCGATCTGTGTGCACAACCGGGACATGTGCTGAATCACTCCACGTCCTGAAAGCTGCGCTACTCAGCGCTTCACCCCCACCCACGTAAAACACATCGGCATCTGCGCCTCGCGGTTCTGGTACTGGTCATACACTTCTTCCCGGTTCGAGTGCGGGTATTCCTTGAAGTGCGAGATGTTCAGGCCGGCCTCGAGGGCGGCGGTGAAGATCGCGCCGAGGCTGTGCACGAACCAGTAGGACTTGGCCGCCGGCTGTTCGACCTTGCCGACGTAGACGATCGGTTTTTCAAGCACGAACGGTTCTTTACGGAAATACGAGCTGGCGAAACGAAACGGGTCCTCGGCCTCGGGGTCGACCATTTCCAGGAACGGGTGGGTTTCGTAGATCACCAGTTGTCCCCCCGGTTTGAGAGTCGAGGCGACGTGGCGGAAGAATTCGCCGATGTCGGGCATCCAGTTAAGGACGCCGATGGTGATCAGTGCAACGTCAAAACGGCCGCGCAGCGATTCAGGCAAATGATGAATATCGGCTTCGATGAATTCGGCGTTGTGCGGCGAACGTTTGTTCAGTTCGCGGGCCTGTTCGAGAAACGCGCTCGACTGATCGATACCGACCACGTTCCGTGCGCCGAGGGCGAACAGTGACAGGCTTTCGCGGCCGTTGTTGCAACACAGCTGCACGACGTCTTTGCCATCGACACCGACCTGCTCGAGCAAGCCGCGTAGGGTGTCGTCGAGGCAGGAAAAATCAGCCTGCGCGACGTCGGTCAGCAAGGCCTGCCACTCGGGGGAGTCCTGGTGATGACGGGCGGAATCGTTCCACGCCTGACGATTGCTCTCGACGGCGTTTTTATTGTTTGGCACTTCCATGGCGCACTCCGGGCGATGCTCACAATTGAGCGGCCCGAGTCTAGATCAGCCTCGCGCAGCAGGTTGTTGCGAACTTGTAAGCCGACAACACCTGCACCAACGCCTGCACCACGGACAGCTATAGTTAATAGCCTTGGGGAAATCCGCTTCCACAGGTGCTGCCATGGGAATGTTCAATCGACTGCTTTTGTCCGCCTGTCTGCTCGCCGCCACCCAGGCGCAGGCGCTGGACAGCAACTTCGACTACTACGGGTCGGACCAGCCTTTTGCCCACCCTGCTCCGCCGTCGCTGTCCGCTCAGCCGCCCCGGCCGTTCGATGACACGCCGCCACAGGACTTCATCGTCATCCCGGATCGCCGTGTTTTCCAGGACTCGCAACTGCCGACCGTGGCCGATGCGACGGTGCGGGTGTTTATCCGCACCTACGATGCCGAGCGCGGCATTTACGTCAACGACGAAGTGCTGGACCCGACGTGCGTGCTCGAATGCCTCGGCACGCCCAGCCCACGCAGCAACGCGGTCTACCACTGACGCTTGTCCGGGCGTGCCAGGCCGAGTTTTTCGATGCGGTAGCGCAGCATGTCGCGGCTCAGGCCCAGCAGGCGCGCCGATTTGGTGACGTTCCAGTCGGTCTTGTCGAGCATCTTGCGCACCATGTCGCGTTCGACTTCCGGCAGGTTCATCGATTCGGTATTGCTCGCCGGGCGCGGTTCGAAGTGCGGGTGCGGCACCTCGTGCTGATGCTGCGGTGGCAGGTCATCGCACAGGCTCATGCACACGTTCAACTGGTGCGCGGCGATGGTATCGCCCTGCGCCAGCAGCACGGTCTGTTCGAGCATGTTGCGCAGTTCGCGCACGTTGCCCGGCCAGGTGTAACTGAGCAGCAGCTCTTCGGCCTGATCGCTGAAATGCAGGTTCGGTTTGCCATAGCGCTTGCCGTGGCTGGCGAGGAAGTGCCGGGCCAGCAGCAGGATGTCTTCGCCACGGGCGTACAAGCGCGGGACCTTGATCGAGATGATCCGCAGGCGGAAAAACAGATCGCGGCGGAACTTGCCCTGCTGGACCATCTGCTCAAGGTTGCAATTGGTGGCGCTGATCACCCGCAGGTTGACCTTGCGCTCCTTCACCGAGCCGACCCGGCGAATGGTGCGATCCTCCAGCAATTTCAGCAGCTTGGCCTGGAGCACCAGATCCATTTCACCGATTTCATCGAGAAACAGCGTGCCGCCATCTGCGGCTTCCACCAACCCGACCCGGCGGTCCTTGGCATCGGTGAACGCGCCTTTTTCATGCCCGAACAGCTCTGACTCCACCAGGTTGGCCGGAATCGACGCGCAGTTGAATTCAATGAACGGGCCTTTGCTGCGCGCGCCGTCGAAATGCAGCGCGCGGGCGACCAGTTCCTTGCCGGTACCGGTTTCGCCCTCCACCAGAACCGGCGGCAGATCGCCGTTGGCCATGCGCCGCTCGGCGTCGAGCAACTGACCGATGGTGTTCTTCAGGTGCAGCATAGGCGCCGATTCGCCGATCAGCGCCTGCACTCCGGATTTCTGCGCCTCGCGCTCCTGGTAGAACGACAGCGTGCGTTCCATCCGTTCGGTGGCCAGGGCCTTGTCCAGCAGCAGTTTGAGTTCCGGCAGCGCGACCGGTTTGGTGACGTAATGAAAGGCGCCCTCCTTCATCGCGACCACCGCGTCTTCGACGTTGCCGTAGCCGGTCATCATGATCACTTTCAGGTCCGGCGCGCTGATGCGCAGCTTCTGGATCAGATCGTGACCGCTCATGCCCGGCAGCGAGTTGTCGGTCAGGACGATGTCCGGCATGAAGCTTTCCAGTTGCCCCAGCGCGTCCTCGGCCGAGTGGCAGACCGTCACCTCGAAGTCTTTGCGCTCCAGGTAGGTCTGAATATTTTCGGCCAGCAGTTCGTCATCCTCGACCAGCAGAATGCTGTGTTCCATATTCCCCTCCCGATGCCACTCTAAAGTTGAGACTGACGCGGGTTCCTTCCTGCTCGCGGCTGGTCAGCATGACCGAACCCTGAAACCGCTCCATGATTCGCTTGACCAGCGCCAGGCCGACCCCGAGGCCGCCCTGCTTGGTGGTGAAAAACGGTTTGAACACCAGTTGTTGCTGCTGCGCGCTCATGCCTTTGCCGGTGTCGCTCAGGGTCATGCGCACCTGACCGGCCTGCGCTGTTTCAATCTCGACACTGAGTACGCCGCCTCTGGGCATCGCTTCCAGGGCATTGGCAAACAGGCTATTGAGAATTTGCGTGAGCAGCACCTGTTGACTGACCACCGGCGGGCAATCTTGTGGTGCGAATCGCACTTCGACGCCGTTGCGCCGGATCAGCGCATCAAACGCCCCCAAGGTGTCCTCGACCGCCGCCAGCAGGTCCACCGCCTCGCCGTCGTCACTCATCGGGCGCAACGACACCAGCAGTTCGCGAACCCAGCGCGACATGCGGTCGACCTGGCTGATGATGTCGCCGATGTTGCGTTGCGCGCCGGGGCTGGCGATTTCCTGGGCCAGCTCGGCGCTGGAACGAATGGTCGCCAGCGGGTTGCGCAGGCTGTGGGCCACCGCCGAGGACATCTCGCCCAGAGCGACAAAGGTTTCATTGCTGATCAGTTGCTGCTGCTGGCTCTGCAGCAGCGTCGAGGCGCGCCGCACGATCCAGAACAAGCCGAGGTAAATCGCCGCGCCGCCGAGGATCGTCGCAGCCCAGATCGAGGCGAACCCTCGGTCGATACGGTCGACCAGATCGGCCGGCTCCTTGTAAATCTCGACCATGGCGACCACTTTGCTTTTGTCGGCGTTGAACATCGGAATATAGTTTTCGATGAACAGGTATTTGGGTTCGCGAGACAGCCGCTGCTCGGGTTTTTCATCGTCGATCTTGTGATAACTGGAAGACACCGGGACTTTCATCTCGAACGACTCATCCAGCTCGTCGTCGTCTTCAAACTTGACGTTGATCAGTTCGGGGTTGGTCGACCAGATGACCGTGCGGTCCAGGGCGTACACCGTGGCCAGCAGAACATCCGGTAAATGTTCGACATGATCGAGAAACTCGGCACGGGCCATTGCATGGGACAGCGGATCGACGTCGGGGTAGTTCCCGTCCTGGCGCGAGTCGAGCATCTCGCCCATGGTCCGTTGCGGCGTGATGTTGGCATGGCGCATTTCTGCATCGCCGATGGCCTGCACGAATTGCGCGGTGAGCAGCGCATCGCGCTCCACGCTTTCGGTGACCACGAAGCGCGTGGAGATATACCCCAGCCCCAGCGCCACGGCCGCGATGATGAAAAAACTGGCCAGCGAAAACCAGCGCAGCAGATTGAACTGCCCGCCCCAGCTCTTGATGGCCGCCAGCGCGAGGTTCGGTGCCGATGTTTTCTGTTCTTCCAGTCGTTGCATGGGGATGCCCTGGCGTTATGGTATCGAGCCGGTTACAGCCGCCCTCTCTCGAATGAGTGTAGGTGGCAATGACCGTGACACACGGTTCAATGATGCTATTTAGCCGCTACTGCATTCGACTCACCGTTTCGCTGGCAGAAGCCGGTTTTACTGGCGTCAATGCCCCGTCGGCCAAGGGCTGCACGGACGGATGCTGACGCTCGGTTTCGGCACTCAGAAAGTCGATGATCGACTGCGCCGAGGCCTCGTCCAGGCGCAGATTGGGCATCGGGATACGCTCGTATTGCTCGAACAGTTGCAGTGCGACCGGATCTTTCTCCGCCAGCACACGATCCGGTTCGCGGATCCAGCGATTGAGCCAGGCCGTGTCGCGCTGACGGGTCACGCCGATCAGGTCCGGGCCGATGTTGCGCATGCCGATGCCTTCGCCATCCTGCGGGCCGAGGCTGTGACACGAAGCGCAGCGGGTGCGGAACAGTTCTTCGCCATTGCTCGGCGGACGAATCTGCGGAGCGTCGGCGTAGCTTTCTTCGGTGCTGGCCTGTTTCCAGTTCTGCAGCGTGTTGGCGAGCTGGTCGGCGAGGATCCACGGGTTCTCGAACGGCGAGGCTTTCATCCAGCGCCCGGTGCTCTGGTTGCCGACGATCAGGCTCAGGTTGTGGTCCTTGGTGCGCCCGTTGTCGACGCCTTCGATAAACAGCCCGAGCTTCTTGCGCAGCTCGGTGACGTCTTCGAACTCGCCGGTGAGGAATTTCCAGCCGGGGCCGACCTTGAAGCGTTGCGCATAGGCCTTGAGCACTGCGGGGGTGTCGCTCAGCGGATCGATAGTGATCGAGTAGAAGAAGATGTCTTTCCCGACCCGGTCCCCCAGCAGTTTCTGCACCTGGCGCAAGCGTGCGGTTTCCAGTGGGCAGGAGTCGCTGCACGAAGTGAAGATGAAGTTGATCACCACCACCTTGTCTTTGATCAGGTCATCGAAAAAGCGCACCTGCCGACCGTCCTGGTCGGTCAGCAGGGTGTTGGGGAAATAGTCGCCACCCCACGGGGTGGCGGACTCACTGGCGCCTTCGGGCTGCGCCTGATGGGCGATGAGCACCTGGCTGCCGAGCAGGCAGGTAACCAGCACCAGAATCAGGTGCATGCCCAGGGCGCGGGAGCGCGGCGTTGGCTGGGTCGTGTCGGCTCCCTCCCTTTTCATGGTTTCACGGTCACTTGCGGGCCGAAGCCGTCGCCGGTGCGGAAGGTTGGCAGCGCGGCGGAGTTGACGTAGCGCACGCCATCCCAGCTCGGCAGCGGTGTCGGCATCAACTGCAGTTGCCCGGGTTTCTCGAGGTCCCAACGCAGCAGCATCGAGTTGTCCTCATGCTGGGTGTTGTGACAGTGCTCCATGTAAGTCCCGGCGAACTCGCGGAAGTTGATCGCCATCTCGACGCTGTCCAGCCCGTCGGCCTCCGAACCGATGCGATAGACGTCCTTGCGCGCCCATTTTTCCCATTCAGGCGGGGCCTTGCCGCCACGGCTGAGGATGATCCCCTCCTCGAAGTGCACGTGCACCGGATGACTCCAGCCCGTGCCGCCGGCCTTGATGTTCCACACTTCCAGGGTGCCGATGCCGCTGACTCCGGCGTCGGTCGGGCCGCTGGCCAGTTTGGTCGAGGCATTCAACCGGCGTGGGTCCATGTGGAAGCCGAAACCGCTATCGGTCTTGATCGTCCACGGCGCTTCATCGGTGCCGTCGGCGCGACCGAAGGTGAAGGTCCGGTGCAGCGCCTTGGCCAGCAGCGCCTTGTCGGCAGCGTTGTCACGGTGGATCTTCAGCGGAATCATCACCAGGCCTTCCGCCTTGCCCGGTTTGGCCGGTTCGTAGGCCGCCGGGTTCATCGACAGATCCTGGCCGGTATAAGCCTTGACGTTGAGTTGCAGGACCTTGCCTACCACCGGGTCACCCCGATCCCATTGCGGGCCCTTGCTGGTCTGTTTGATGACTGCCAGGTATTTCTCCGACAGCACGTCGGCCAGCGGGATCACTTCTTTCGGGCCCTTGCCGTCGTCTTGGGCCTGCAGGTTGACGAAGAACAGCTTGTCGCCCGGTTTGATGCCGTTTTTCGCAAAGTTGACGATGATGTCGAACCGCTCGGCGATGCCCTGAGTCGGCAGGATCGCGTTGTGGTTCTGCTTGTCGCCGTCGGCATCCAGGTCCATCGAGCCGTCGAACGGCACGCTGTGTTCCATGATGTTGCCGTCGTTGGCGATCATGTGGAACGGCACGCGGCTGTACGACACACCGGAGTTTCTCGGCCCCTGGAATTCGCCGCCGGTGCCTTTGACTTCACGCACCAGCGCGAGCTTGAAGTAGCGCGACACCGAACCATTGAGGAGGCGGAAGCGATAACTGCGCGCCCGCACGTCGAGGGTCGGTTTCCATTGCCAGTTGACCAGCACCTGATCGCCGATGAAGCCATCGGTGTTGAACGGGTTGAACCACAGCTGACCCTGCTGATCCCAGGCTTTGTCGGCGAACACCAGGTTGACGTCATAGTCGCGGTTGCCCCACGGCAAGGCGCTGCCGCTGGGGAAACGCAGGTTGACGCCGTCGTTCACCGATTCGTTGCCACGGTCCAGGGCGCTGTAGTAGTTCATCATCGCCGCGTTGCCCTTGTAGACGTTCTGCGCGGTGAAATCGAGCATGTGGTCGTGGAACCAGTGGGTGCTCATGGTTTCGCGCCAGTCGCCACGAATCTTGATGGTGCCGTGGTCGCAGGTCTTTTTCGCAGGCTGCAGGTCGTTGACCCACAGGGTTTCCCCCGGTGCGCAGGGGAATGCGGCGCGTGGATCTTCGGCCTTGGTGTTGATGCTGTCGTAACCGGCGAGCTGGATCGGCCAGCGATAGTCGTAAAACTGGCCGGGGAAGAAGAACGCGTTGGCATAACCGTCGCTTTCCGCTGGCGCATGACCGTTGTGCTCGTGGGTGGTGATGGTGTGCAGACCGAAACCGCGGTTGGCCGACGGATCGATCGGCAAGCCGTTGTAGTGCCGCATCAGCACCGGTTGGCCGTAGCGCACCATCAACAGTTTCGGCGGCAGCGTGCCGTCGAAGGTCCACACCGAGTTGTGATCCTGCACCGGCATCGCCGGGTGGAACCGTGGGTCGACACCCTTGGCCGTGCCATCGGTCGCCGGCACGCCCGCGACGTTGTGGTACAGACCACCGGGGCCGAATTCGCCCACCGCATAACCGTGCATCTGCCGACTGTCACGCAGACCGCCGTTCAGCCGCGCACCGGTCTGTACGGTCTTGTAGGCCACTTGCGGGTAGAACTCGTTCCAGCGCTGATGAGCCCAGCCTTTTCCCGGTGGCCGGCCTTCGGCAGACGAACCGATGTGACGGTTGAGAAACAGTTCGATCTGCGCCTGCCAAGGGTTGCGGTCAACCACGTTGGCGTACTGGCTCGGAAATGGCGTGAGCCCCGGTTGACGCAGGAATGCATCCAGCGCGGTGCCGGGTGGCGCGCTGCGGGCGATGTTGTTCGGGTCTTGCGCCGGTGCCGGGCCGATGGCCGCAGGCGGGAAGCTCAACGGCGCGGCCGGTGTGGTCGGGTCGAGTTTTTCCGGGCCGAACTCTTCGAACAGCACCAGTTGCTGAGTGAACGGCTGGGCACCGTACAGCGGGCTCGGCTTGCCGTTGGTGGGGTAATTGAAACTGGTCTGGACGGTGGGCGGCAGGATGTTTTCCGTGCGCGTCGTGTTGCGCGTGCCTTTGACCCCGTCGGGCAGATCGAAGGAGTCTTCGTTGGCCTCGGGCATGGTCAGGATCGCGTTGAGCGCACCGGCGCGGTCTGCGGGCTCGTCGTAATAGGCCGACGGGTCAGAGGCCTCCGGCTGATTTTCGTCGTCGATCGGGCTCGCTCGAACCGCGGTCATCTGGCCGAGGGTCAACATCAGAAAGACGCTCAGTGGCGTCAACAGGAACAGCTTTTTGGGGTCACGCATTGCTCTGTCCATCACCAGCCGCCTCATCTAAGGAAGGGGTGATGGTGTTTTGCAATTACCTCGCCAAAAAATCATTTCCAGTTGTAACAGGGACTTGGACGCGCTGTTGCATTCCCCACTCCCCGGTGACCGGGGCCTGACACCCACTGCTGGGGGAAAGTTCACCCCAATTTACTGAATGAGCTGAAACGCCAGACGAACGGTGGTGCCCTCGCCTTCGCGGCTGTCCAGGCTCACGCCCCCGCCGAAGCGTTCCATGATCCGTTTGACCAGTACCAGCCCCACGCCGAGGCCGCCCTGCTTGGTGGTGAAGAACGGCCGGAACGCCATGCTGCGCTGTTCCTCGTTCATGCCTTTGCCGGTGTCGCTGAGCATGACGCTCACGCCACGGCTGTCGCTCGGTTCGAGGGTGATGGTCAGCGTGCCGCCCTTATCCATGGCTTCCAGCGCGTTGGCCAGCAGGCTGTTGAGGATTTGCGTGAGTTGTACCGGCTGGCTCAGCACCATCGGCGTCTGCTGAGGTTGAAACACCACCTGCACGCCGGCCCTGGCGATCTGCTGCTCGAACGCCATCAGGCTGTCGTGCAGCGCCGCCACCAGGTTCACCGGTTCCGGGTCGTCATTGAGCGGTCGCAACGATTGCAGCAGTTCGCGCACCCACTTCGACATGCGGTCGACCTGGCCGATGATGTCCTTGATGTTCTTCTGTGCCGGCCCCGCGTCGAACTCCAGCGCCAGCTCGGCGCTGGAGCGGATGGTCGCCAGCGGATTGCGCAGACTGTGGGCTACCGCCGAGGACATCTCGCCCAGCGCGACAAAGGTTTCGTTGGCGATCAGTTGTTTTTGCTGGGCCGCCAGCAGAATCGCCGCCCGCCGCACGATCCAGTACAGCCCCAGGTAAATCAGCCCGCCGCCCAGCGCGGTCGCCAGCCAGATCAGCGTCAGCCCGCGTTCCATGCGGGCGATCAGGTCCTTGGGCTCTTTATAGATCTCGACCATCGCCGTGACGTTCTTGCCCTCGGCGTCGAACAGCGGGATGTAGTTTTCGATGAAGATGTATTCCGGCGGCACCACGAACTTTTGTTCTTCGCGGGCCTTGTCGACGTCGTGATAGCTGGCCGAGACCGGGATCTTTTCATCGAAGGCCCGGTCGAGGTCTTCGTCGGCATGAATCCGGGTGTTGATCAGCGCCGGGTTGGTCGACCAGATCACGGTACGGTCCGGCGCATAAATGTTGGCGAGGATCACGTCCGGCAAATGCTCGATGTGATCAAGAAACTCGCCTCTGGCGCTGGCTCGGGCCTGCGGGTCGACATCGGGAAAATCGTTGTCCTGACGAGGGTCGAGCAACTCCCCCATGGTGCGGATATTGGGAATCGAGACGTGGCGCACTTCCGCCGACGCGATGGCCTGAATGAACTGCGCGGTCAGCAAGGCATCGCGCTGCACGCTTTCTTCGATCACGAACCGTGTCGACACCGCCCCGAGCGCCACCGCCACGGTGCCGATCACCGCCATGCTGATCAATGAAAACCAGCGCAACAGGTTGAACGGCTGCTTGCGCGAGTTCAGCCGCTGGCTGCCCTCCTCGACCGGTAGCGTTTTTGACTGCATGTTCATGGCGGCGACTTCCCGATACGTCCCTATAGGGTTATAGCCCACGGTTGGGTGTTTGCCCGGATGCGGGGGGTGAACGGCCCCACGTTCGGCCGATTTCCCGGTCAGGCGAAAACCGCCAGGCGTTCATGCCCCCACAATCCCCAATGCTGGGGACAGTCGCCCTATCCGGACGTGCGTCCTTCCCCCCCACGACAAGCCGCGAATCCTTGCGCCACGGGCGTTTGCCGCCGTTTGGCCCGTCGTTGGTATGGAAGTTGTAAAGCCCTCTGCAACTGACCCATCCCCAAGGGGCAGGTACCTTGATAGAGGGATTAACTCATGCACCCTTTACTGTCCAAAACCGCGACCGTCCTGGTCGTGAGCGCTTTGGCCCAGGGCATTGCCCAGGCCGCTCTGTTCGCCGTCGACCCGGGTCCCTACACACCGGCCAATGGCGGTTTCGCCAGCTGGTATCAGGACAGCCACGGTCGCACCCTGGATCTGTGCCTGTCCAAAGCGCTCAGCTCCCGCGTGCCGAGCACACCCGGCGCCCCGTCGTACATGTGCTCGCTGCTGCCGACCCCCGGCGTGTTCGATGACGCGCAACCGCTCGTATTCCCCACCAACTTCCCCGATGAAGCCTTCTGGTTCACCGGAGAAACCACCGTCGTCGATGCAGCACGCGGCATCGACCTGACTTACGTCAGCGCCATCGAAGCCGCGTTCGGCGGCGGCGACCCCGCAGAGGGCGACCAGATCAGCTTCGCCCGAATCCGCATCCGGGTCGATGTGCCCACTGCCGGCACCTACGTCATCACCCACCCCTACGGCGTCGATGTATTCACCGTCGACACCCCCGGCCGGCGCGCGATCAACATGACCCGCGACATCGGCATCGGCACCCCGCAAACCTACGACGGCGCGCTCAAGGGTGACATCGGTCCGTTCCTGCGCAGCGTCAACGGGCCGTACACCGAGACCAATCCGTTGACCGGCGCGGCCGAACAGTTTGTTGGCGATCCGAACCTCAACGAAGCGGTCACCGGCAGCCCGTTCAACACCAACTACGTACGCATCGAAGGCCCGGGCGGCATCGACCTGCGCAGCACGACTTTCGCCGTGTCCGGCAAGTTGTCGACAGTAGTGCGGCCAACGCCTCTGATCACCGAGCGCAGCACCTACTCGCGCAAGCCCGGCGAAAGCGCACCAGTGGCCCAACAAGACGTGTTCGTCAAAGCCCCGCCCGCGCCGGGCACCGCCGCCATCACCAGCAGCACGCCCGTGGTGAACATGACAGAAGCCGACAGTACCGGCAGCTGGTACGCGCAATCAGCGGTCAACCCGACTTTGCCCTCCGTGCTGCAGGTGACCGCCGACAACCACCTGGCGATCGCGACCAGCTCGCCGACCACCCTGCCCATGAACCTGACCGACCTGGTGGTGATCCAGCGCGCCGAGTACAGCCTCACTTCCGGGCAATTGACCGTGGTGGCCTCGACCAGTGACGAAACCTCGCCACCGGTGCTCACCGCCACCTCCGGCACCGGCGCCACCATCGGTGCGCTGGGCGGTGATGGCGCGGTGAAAACCCTGGCCACCGGGATCACGCCGATTCCACCGGCCAAGGTTCGGGTGACGTCGTCCAACGGCGGCAGCGATACCGAAGAAGTGGTCATCGTGCAATGAACGCTCACATGCCCAGATCCGCATCAGGAGGCATCATGAACAAGTGGCCACGCTTCGCGCTCAACGCGCTCGGGCTGACAATCTCGCTGACCGGCAGTGCGTTCGCGCAACTGGCCGCTGTCGATCCCGGCCCCTACACCTTCGCCACCGGGAAATTCCCGATGTGGTACCAGGACAACAATCAGCTGTCGATGGAACTCTGCCAGTCGCGCGCCGCCAGTTCGCGGGTGCCGGCCAGCACCCCGCCGGCCTACATGTGCACCCTGCTGCCGGAACCGGGCGTCTTCGATGACAGCCTGCCGATGGTGTTCCCGGACAACTGGCCGCCGGAAGCCTTCTGGTTCCTGGCTGAAACCGCGATCCCCAACAACGGCGCCGGTTTCGGTGTCGACGCCTACGTCGCAGGCATCGAAGCGGCGTTCGCCTCGGAAAATCCGGTCGATGGCGATCAGCAAAGCTTCGCGCGGATCCGCATCCGGGTGAACGTCCCGGTGGCCGGCACCTACACCATCACCCACCCGTACGGCGTTGAAACCGTCAACGTCACCACCCCTGGCCGGCGGGCGATCAACATCACCAAAGACATCGGCATCGGTGCGCCGGGCAACTTCAGTGGCGCGCTCAACGGTGCCATCGGCCCGTTCCTGCGCAGCATCAACGGCCCGTATACCGAAGTGAACCCGGACACCGGCGGCATCGAAACCTTCGTCGGCGACCCGAATCTCACCGAAGCGGTGACCGGCAGCCCGTTCAACACCAACTTCCTGCGGATCGATGGTCCGTCGGGCGCCGGCTCGATTCAGACCAACCTGTTCACCGTCGCCGGCAAGGTCCTCGACAATCGTCAGCAAACCCAAGTCGCCATCGACCGCGCCACCTATCGCCGGACCTCGGCCGGTGTACGCGCCGAGGTGTTCGCCAAGGCTGACAGCAGCTCGACCCTGTGCTTCCGCGAAACCGTGGCGTTGCTGCCCGGCCCACCACCGACGCCGTGCCAGACCAGTCTGCTGGGTGACAACAACGGGTTGTTCTTCGGCCAGCGCCTGGGCACCGGCACCCTGCCGTCGGTGGTGGTCGTGACCGCGACCAACCCGGCCGGCACTACCCGTCCGACCGCCGTTTCGGCCAAGCTCACCGACGTGGTGAAAATCCAGACCGCCCGCTACAGCTGGGCCAACCACAGCCTGCTGATCGAAGCCACCTCGACAGATGAAGTCGCGGTGCCGGATATGGTTGCCCAAGGCTACGGACGTCTGTCGAAAACCGGCACGCTGCAAAAAATCACCGTGGCCGACCTGACCCAGCCACCCGCCACCGTCACGGTCAAATCCGCCGTCGGCGGCAGCGACACCGAGCCAGTTGTGGTAGTCGGTGCAGCACCGGACACCGGTGAAAACCAGGCGCCGCTGGCCGTCGCCGACACCGGCAGCACCAGCTTCGGCGTGCCGATCACCCTCAGCCTGCTGACCAACGACAGCGACCCGGACAACAACGTGCCGCTGACCATCACCGCGTTGACTCAACCGGCCGCCGGCCAGGGCACCGTCGCGCTGAGCGGCACCACCTCGGTGGTCTACACCCCGCCAGCCGTGGTAACGACACCGTTGACCACGACCTTCACCTACAAGGCGCAAGACAGCAAAGGCCTGGCCTCGGCCAACCCGGCGACCGTGACGGTGACCGTCGCGCCTAACCGGCCACCGACCGCCGTCGCCGACAGCGTCGCCACATTGGGTGTCGCAATCCCGATCAACGTCCTAGCCAACGACACCGATCCGGAAGGCAACACGCCGCTGGGCGTCGCCAGCCTGACCCAACCGCCGGCAGGACGCGGCACGGTCAGCACCGACGGCACGGTGATCACCTACACCCCACCGGCCACCGTGACCACGGCCTTCACCACGACCTTCACCTACATCGCCCGGGACAGCTTCAACGCCCAGTCGACGCCGGCGACCGTCACGGTGCAAGTGTCGCCACGGCCAGCGGCGGAAACCTTCACGATCACCACCTCGACCGTGCAGGCCCGTTCCGGCGGCCGCTTCAACTGGGACTTCGCCGGCACCTCGTCGGTGACCACCGGCAACACCATCACCGTGCAGGTCACCACCCCGACCGGGCTGGTAACGCTGGGCACCACCACGGTACCGGTGACCGGACGCTGGCGGCTGACGCTGAACAACACGCTGGTCGTGCCATCAGCCAACCCGACCGCCACTATCCGTTCGTCCCAGGGCACCGTGCGGACGGTGTCGGTGACCACGCTCTGAGCCAGTGCCCCGCCTGCTTTCGGGCAGGCGGGGCAACGCTCAACGGTTAACGCCCAAGAGGATATTTGCCATGAACACGCCGACCGCCGCCCTGCTTTGCCTGCTCGCCCTGTGCGTCAGTGCGGGCGTGCGCGCCGACGACCTGATGGAAAACGACGACCTGGCGCCCAACAGCGCCGATCTCGGCGAACTGCCACCTCCAGTGGGCCAGCAAGCCCTGATCGACCAGAACGGCCAGGTCAACCTCGCCCTGCTCTCGCAAAACGGTCAGTCGCTGCTGGGCAAGATCGTGCAGTCGGGCAGCAATCAGGAGGCGTACATCCTGCAACAAGGCAGCGACCTGATGGCCTTGATCACGCAAAACGGCTCCGGCAACGCCGCGTCCATCACGCAAACCGGCAGCCACAACCGTGCGCAGATTTCGCAAAACGGCAACAACAACGACGCCAGCATCGAGCAGGCCGGCACGGGGCTGCAAAGCGCCGTGACCCAGTCGGGCAACGGCATGAGCGTTTCGGTCAAGCAATATCGCTAAGCACTGCAATCATCGGAGAGTTCATCATGTTCAAACTGACGCCCCTCACCGCCGCCATCCTGGTCATGATCAGTGCCCAGGCCATGGCCGACGACAGCCTTTCCACCCAGAGCCAGTTCGGTACGGCCAACATCGCTGATGTGAAGCAGACCCAGGCCCCGTTCAGCACCGCGACCCAGACCCAACTGGGCCAGGGCAACAACGCCGCCGCCGTGCAGGACACCGCCACCAGCGTCATCACCCAGGACGCGGTCGGCGATTACAACGCCGGTTACGCCGAGCAGCTTTTCGAAGACAACAGCACCATCACCCAACAACAGACCGGTGCCTTCAACACCGCCCACGCCAGCCAGTCTCTCGGTTTCGGCGCCGGCAACCAGGCCCTGCAACAACAGCAAGGCACCGGCAACTTCTCGTTCGTCTACCAAGACTCGCAGAACGGCAGCGAAGGCAAGACCTTCCAGTTCGGCGACAGCAACGAAGCCAACATCGAGCAACTGTACGAAGGCACCGGCAACAGCTCGGTGATCACCCAGTACGGCACCGCCAACTACGGCACCGCCGAACAGGTCCTGCACAACGGTGGCCAGATCGGCATCAACCAGGCCGGCGAAAACAACTACGCCTACGGCGACCAGCGCAACGGCACCGGCGGCAACATCACCATCAACCAGTTCGGCAACCTCAACGGCACCGAAATCTGGCAAGACTCGCAACTGGCCAGCCAGGCCACCGTCAACCAGTACGGCGACAGCAACGAAACCGTGGTCGACCAGAGCTTCGGCGAAAACAACACCGCCGCCGTCACCCAGGTCGGCAACACCAACGCCATCTATGCCGACCAGTTCGAATCGGTCAACTCGACCCTGGCCCTGTATCAAGTCGGCAACGGCAACGTGCACTTCACCTACCAGAACGGCGACAGCCACACCCTCAACGCCACCTCGGTGGGCAACGACAACAAGGTCTACGCCAGCAACTGGAAAGGCCCGCAACATGGCGGCCAGTTCGGCAGCAACCAGCGCGCCACGGTCAATCAGACCGGCAACGGCAACATCGCCAGCTTCACCCAGGACGGCATCGGCCAGATCATGACCACTAACCAGACCGGCACTGGCAACAAAACCACGGTCAGCCAGGCTGATTCCTACAACGAGCTGTACTTCGACCAGAACGGCAGCGACAACATCCTCATCGCCGACCAACGCGGCACCACCAACCTGGTTCAAGGCTCGTCGAACGGCTCGGGCAACAGCGCCGAATTCGATCAATCCGGCACCGGCAACCAGGCCTACACCGCGCAGCTGTATGGCAGCGACAACATGATCACCGTGAAACAGGCTGACACCATGAACGTGGCGTATGTAACCCAGGGCGGCACCGGGAACATTGCCAATGTGGATCAGAGCGGGATGACGCAGACCGCGACGATTCAGCAGTTCGGGTCGGCTAACCAGGCGACGGTTTTGCAGCAGTAAGTGTCGGGTGTTGGAAAACCGCGATCTTGAGGTCGCGGTTTTTTTTGCGCTGATGATTGGGTATTGATCGTTCCCACGCTCTGCGTGGGAATGCCTCAAGGGACGCTCCGCGTTCCAACTCGCGAATTTGACGCGGAGCGTCAGGGGCTGCATTCCCGCGCAGAGCGTGGGAACGATCAATTTGGTGCTGCGGTGCAGTCCTTGTTCGACGCCTCAAGTGTCTGGTACCTGCATTGAACCTCTTCCATCAATACCTGTATTTCAGCCATCACTTGCTCATGCGGAATACTTGGACGCGGGTCGTCGATTGACGCTTGGACTTCGGCACGGAACCACCGGTCGTAGCTGGCGGCCTGCTCTTCGCTTTCGAAGTCTGAAACGATGGTGGAGATCAGGGGATCCATGGTGACTCCAGTTTGAATGTGAAAAACGCGACCCGTTGCTGGGCCGCGTTTTTTTATTGGGCATGTGCTGGATCAGCCCTTCAGCTCGACGTGATCCAAGGCCTGATTTACGGCCAGTTCACCCAGCATGAGGATCTGGGCGATACCCAGGGCGGTCTTGCGGTGGGCGGGGTCGAGGGTGGCGGCGAAGTTGTTGAGCATTTCGCTGGCAGAGCCCAGGGATTCACTGGCGTTGGCGAGCAGGGATTCGGTGTTGTAGGCCGGGTTGGCGAGGTACATCGGGGCGGGTTCGTTGACGCTGCCCATGATGTGGGCGCCGGGGCAGAGGTAATGATCGAGGGCGCGTTCGGCGGCTTCGTGGAGTTTTTTCGAGTTGACGGAGGTGTATGGGGAGGTTGGGTC
>NZ_POHV01000043.1:0-53998 GCF_002884345.1 Pseudomonas sp. GW456-12-10-14-LB2 | reverse complement strand
CTGGGGGAGAGGGCTGGGGTGAGGGGGGATCTATCTGACCCACCCCCCAGTTTCGATCACTCCGCCGTCGAAGGCTTCTCCCAAAGATTGATCCCGCCCTCCTGGGCAAACCGGTCAATCTCCGCCAGTTCCTCCGCACTGAAACTCAGATTCTTCAAAGCCCCGACGTTCTCGACTATCTGCTCCGGCCGGCTCGCACCGATCAGCGCCGAAGTCACCCGCGGATCCCGCAGTGTCCACGCCAATGCCAGTTGCGCCAGGCTCTGGCCACGACGTTTGGCGATCTCGTTCAGCGCCCGCACGTGAGCGATGTTGGCCTCGGACAAATGCGAAGCCTGCAACGAACCACCGCCCGGACGATTGACCCGCGCATCCGCCGGCACGCCGTTGAGGTACTTGTCGGTCAGCAGGCCTTGCGCCAGCGGGGTGAACGCAATCACGCCGGTGCCGAGTTCGTCGGTGGTGTCGAGCAGGTCCTTTTCCACCCAGCGGTTGAGCAGGTTGTAGGCCGGTTGGTGAATCAACAGCGGCACTTTCCACTCTTTGAGCAACGCGGCGATTTCGCGGGTTTTCACCCCGGAGTACGACGAGATACCGATGTACAACGCCTTGCCCTGCTGCACCGCAGTGGCGAGCGCGCTGGCGGTTTCTTCCAGCGGGGTGTCCGGGTCAAAGCGGTGCGAATAGAAGATATCCACATAGTCCAGGCCCAGGCGTTGCAGGCTTTGGTCGAGGCTGGCCAGCACATATTTACGCGAGCCACCGCCCTGGCCGTAAGGGCCGGGCCACATGTCCCAGCCGGCCTTGCTGGAGATGATCAGTTCGTCGCGATACTGCTTGAAGTCTTCGCGCAGCAGACGGCCGAAATTGGTCTCGGCGCTGCCGTAGGGCGGGCCATAGTTGTTGGCCAGGTCGAAGTGGTTGATGCCCAGGTCGAACGCCGTGCGCAGCAACGAGCGCTGGGTGTCGATCGGCGTGCTGTCGCCGAAGTTGTGCCACAGGCCCAGGGACAGCGCCGGCAGCACCAGACCGCTGCGTCCGACGCGGCGGTAAGGGATGGAGTCATAGCGGTTTTCGGCAGCGGTGTAAGTCATCGAATCCTCTCTTGTCGGTCTTGAATCAGGTGTCGATTGCTACGCAAATCTATTGCCGGGCCGGGCGAGGCCAAGGTTCTGGCGCAAGGTCCGGCCCTCGTATTCGGTTCTGAACAGCCCACGCCGTTGCAGTTCCGGGACCACGCCATTGGCGAAGTCTTCGAGCCCGCCGGGCAGATGTGGCACCAGCACGTTGAAACCGTCCGCCGCGCCCTGCTCGAACCATTCCTGCAAACGGTCGGCAATCTGCGCCGGAGTGCCGACGACGCTGTAATGCCCGCGACCGCCAGCGATTCTGCGACCCAGTTCGGCCAGGGTCAGATGTTCTCGGCCGGCCAGTTCGGTCAGCAGTTTCTGTCGGCTTTGCTGGCCGCTGTCAGTCAGCGGCAATTCCGGCAGCGGCCCGTCCAGCGGGTACTTCGACAGATCGAAGTTGCCCAGCATACGCCCAAGCAGGGCGACGCCAACCTCGGGTTCGACCAATTGCTGAAACGTTTCACATTTTTCCTGCGCTTGGGCTTCCGTCTGCCCGACCACGACAAACACGCCGGGCATGATTTTCAGCGAATCGGCACTGCGTCCGTACTTCGGCAAGCGGCCCTTGAGGTCGGCGTAGAAGGCTTGGGCGCTGGCCAGTGAAGTCTGCGCGGTGAACACCACTTCGGCCGTCTGCGCCGCCAGTTCACGCCCGGTTTCCGACGAGCCGGCCTGCACGATCACTGGCTGCCCCTGTGGCGAACGCGCGACATTCAGCGGGCCTTTGACCTTGAAGTGCTTGCCGACGTGATTCAGCACGTGCAGTTTTTCCGGGTCGTAATACGCGCCGCTGGCTTTGTCGCGAATGAAGGCATCGTCCTGCCAACTGTCCCAGAGACCCGTGACCACCTGATGAAATTCCCGGGCGCGGCTGTAGCGTTCGGCATGGCCGATGTGTTCGTCGCGGCCAAAATTCTGCGCTTCGGCGGCGTTGTCCGAGGTCACCAGATTCCACCCCGCTCGCCCGCCCGACAGGTGATCGAGCGAAGCGAACTTGCGCGCCACGTGGTACGGCTCGTTGTAGCTGGTGGTGGCGGTGGCGATCAGGCCGATGTGCTCGGTCACTGCGCTCAACGCCGAGAGCAACGTCAGCGGTTCGAAGTGATCCGAACGGGCCATGCGGCTGGCGATGTCCTGGGTCGGGGCGGCGACGCTGTCGGCGACGAACAGAGTGTCGAACTTCGCTGCCTCGGCAATCTGCGCCAGCCGTTTGTAATGGGCGAAATCCAGCCCGGCGTTGGCCGGCACTTCCGGGTGACGCCACGCGGCAACGTGGTGCCCGGTGGCCATGAGGAACGCGCCGAGTTTCAGCTGTCTGCTCATCTCAGAAGTCCTTGCGCAGTTGCACGCCGAAGTAGCGCTCGTCGTCGCGAGGCACAGCGCGGTAGATGTAGTTGCCACCGCTGGCGAGCAATGGCGAATACGACTTGTCGGTGAGGTTCTTGCCGAGCAACGCCACGCGCCAGCCGTTGGTGTAATCGGCCAGAGCCACGCTGGCGTTCCAGAGGCCGTAGGCGCCCTGTTTGGTATCGGCGTTCTGGCTGATGTCGTACTGCACTTCGCTCTGCCAGCTGTAATCGGTGCCGAGTTCGATATCCAGGCCGTTATCCAGCGGGATCGTGTAGTCGGCCCGCACGTAGCTTTTCCAGTCCGGGCTGAACGGCAGCGGTTTGCCGTTGACGTTGCACGACGCCGCCGCGCCCGCCGGGCAGGCGAACTCGTCGATGCGGGCGCGGGTGTAGGCCAGCGCGCCGGAGAACTTCAGTTGCTGGGTCGCCTGCAGGGCGAAATCAAGTTCCACACCCTCGGTGCTGACGCTGCCGGCGTTGATCAGGCGCGTTACGACTTGCCCGGCGACGGTGTCGAAAAAGTTCGCCTGATAGTTGTCGTAGTCGCTGTGGAAAACCGCCAGGTTGGTGGTCAGGCGATTGTTCCAGCTTGAGGCTTTGATCCCCGCCTCCCAGGTGTTGGAGGTTTCCGGTTTCAGCGCTTCCGTGTCGCGCGGCTGCATGTTGAAGAACACGTTGTAGGCCGGGCCTTTGTAGCCACGCGAGTAGGTCAGATAAGTGGTGACGGTATCGCTCAGGTCGTACTGCAAACCGAGCCGGCCCGACCAGCCGTCCTCATCCACCGAGCCGGAACTGCTGGTCGCCGGTTGAATGCCGCTGACGGCGGTGGCGGACGTAGAGACGCGACGGTGATCGTATTCGAGATTGTCGTGGGTGTAGCGCAGGCCGGCGATGCCACGAAAGTTCGAGGTGAAATTCAGCGTGCTCTCGCCGAACACCGCATAGCTGTCGCTGGTGGTGCTGTAATCGGCGACGCCGCGATCTGTCCGTGTGGTGGTCAGCGTGCGTTGGTAGGTCTCGTCATCCTTGCCGTGCATGTAGAACAGGCCGCCGACGTATTCGAGGAACTCGCCTTTCGGCGACGCCAGACGCAGCTCCTGCGAGTACTGGTCGAAGGCCAGATCGCCCTTGTCCGCCGTGCCGGGGAACGCCGCCGTCACCGTACCGAGGCGATCGCCATCCTGATACTGAGTGTTGTCCCAGCCACGCCACGCGGTGATCGACGTCAGGGTGTAATCGCCCAGTTGCCAGTCGAGCTGGCCGGACAGGCCCTTGTTGGTGTCCTCAACGTGGGAACGGGTGTCGGTGTTGATGTCGCGATTGTGGCTGGTGGCGCCGACCGGGCTCAACGCATTCGCGAAGGCCGGGGTCAGAGCCTTGGTCACGACGCCGTTCGGGCCGTCATCGTGGGACTGCATGTAGTCGGCGATCAGGGTGAAGGTGATGTCGTCGTTCGGGGTGAATTCCAGTTTGCCGCGCACGCCGCGATGGTTATACCCGTTGACCTCCTGACCGTTGTGCTGGTTGTCGACGTTGCCGTCGTAAGTGCCGAACAAGGTGCTGATCGAGCCCTTGAGTGTTTCCGGAATCAGGCTGCCGCCGATGCCGAAACGGGTGCGGCTTTCGTTGCCGCTGTAGTACGACTGATCGATGTAGCCGTGGGTCTCGGCGGTCGGCGCCTTGCTGGTGATGTTCAGCACACCGGCCGAGGCGTTCTTGCCGAACAGCGTGCCTTGCGGGCCGCGCAGGACTTCGACGCGTTCCAGGTCCAGCAGATCGAGAGTGGACTGGCCGGGACGGGCGTAGACCACGCCATCGATTACCGTGGCCACAGTCGGTTCGACGCCCGGCGAGGTGGAAATGGTCCCCACGCCGCGCACGAACAACGAGGTGTCCTTGTTCGATGCGCCAGTGCGGAAATTCAGCGACGGCACTTGCTGGACGATGCTCGCCACGCTGTTGCGGTTGTCGCGTTCCAGCTGCTCGCCGTCGATCACCGATACCGCCACCGGCACCTTTTGCAGCGACTCTTCGCGGCGGGTGGCGGTGACCGTGACGGACTTGAGTGTCGGCTCCTGATCGGTGCTGTCCGCGGCGAACGCGGCGGGCAGCGGCAGCGCAGCCAGCCCGGTGAGTAGCCAGCCCGCAGCGCGGATCGATTGCGCCAGTTTATGTGTCGCCCCAGGAATGTTGTGCATGTTTGCCCGCTCGAAAAGTTGCCCTGAACCGCTGCCGTTCTGCGACGACAGCGCCTGTCTCGGTGTCTTGGGCATTCGCTCGAGCGAGTAGCAGACAACGCGCTTTGTTAGCGCTAACATCGCCAGTATTGGCAAGCCGGACATAGACCGTCCAATACTGAAAAATTACTTTTATATGCGTTTTGGTTTTTAAGAAGGATCGAGCCTTGAGCGAAGAAAAGCCCCGCAAACGCCGTGGCGCCGGTCGCGTGACCCTCAACGCGGTGGCGCGCCAGGCCGGTGTTTCGGCGATCACCGTGTCGCGCTACTTCAACCAGCCGGAACAGGTCTCGCCCGAACGCCGCGAACGGATCGCGGCGGTGGTCGCCGAGCTGGGATACGTGCCGAATCTGGTGGCCGGCGGGCTCGCCTCGGCGCGGGGGAAAATCGTCGGCATGGTGATCCCGAACATCTCCGGGCCGATCTTCGCCAACACCATTCAGGGCTTCAGCGACACCCTCAGCCGTCACGGCTATCAGCTACTTCTGGCCTCGAGTTACTTCAGCGCCGAGCAGGAAGAAAACGCGGTGCGGGCATTCCTCGGCTGGTCGCCTGCAGCGCTGGTAGTCACCAGCCACTTCCATAGCGCGGGCACGGAAAAGATGCTCGCCGAAGCGGATATCCCGGTGATCGAAACCTGGGATTACCAACCGGATCGCGAGCCGATGCAGATCGGTTTCTCGCACTTTGAAGTGGGTGTCAGCGCCGCTCGTTATCTGCACGGTAAAGGCTATCGACGCATCGCCTTCGTGCAGAACAGCGCACCCGGCGACTTCAGCGCACTGGAACGCCGCGACGGTTACGCCGCGACCGTGCGCAAGCTAGGACTTGAGCCCTGGGTATTCGCACCCGACGCCGATCGTGCCCCGTTCGAGGCCGGCAAGCAAGCGATGGAAGCACTGATGAACGCCTCCCCACGCCCGGACGCGATCATCTTCGCCAACGACAACCTCGCCGCCGGCGGCCTGCTCGCCGGACAACGCGCCGGCCTCAACATCCCCGAAGACTGCGCCGTCCTCGGCTTTGGCGACTACCCGTTCGCCGAGATGCTGCTGCCGAGCCTGAGCACGATCAAACCGCCCGCGCTGGAGATCGGCGTACTGGCGGCGACGCGGGTGCTGGAAAGTCTGGGCGTGCTGCCGAGTGATGAGGTGCAGCGGTTGAATCTGCTGCAATGCACGGTCATTGAGCGGGAAAGTACCTGACGAATATGGCGTGGGCGGGTTTGGCTATGCTCTAAATGAAACCGAGGTGGCGCCTTCGCGGGCTTGCCCGCGAAATCGTCCGATCAAACACCGCACATCCCGCAGGCACATCCATGCACACCGCAATCATCATCTTCTTCGGCCTGATCCTGCTGGCGCTGATGTTTTACATCGGCGAGCGCATCGGCTTCAGTCGGCAGACGCTGGCCTATGTGTTCGCGGCGTTGTGGCTGGCGTTGACGGTGATCAATGGTGCGGTCGGCGTGGTGCACGCCGGGCAGCCGCTGGGGACGGAGATTGCGATCGGCAGCGCCGTTTATGGCGTGCCGCTGGCGGCGATGGTGTTGTTCATGGTGCTGAGCGCCGAGACCTGAAAGCGTCCCGGCGCCCTGCTCCGATCAACGCACCAGATGCAGGAACTGCATGTGCCGTTCGTACTGGTCGAGGATGTCGTTGATGATCTGCTCTTTCGTGTAACCAACCAGATCGTAGTCCTGACTGCCCTCGCTCAAGTGCACTTCGGCGCGGTAGTAGCGGCGATTGTTGAGCTGCTTGGAGCCCATGCCACCACGGGCGAACGACGGCGTGAAGTAGCCGCGCATCTGCACCTGGTAGATGAACGGGTGCTGTTCACCGTGACCGATTTCCAGGCTGACGCTGTCGTGAGCCGGATCCGGTTGGGTGACCACGTTCAGGCCTTTCTCGGCGAACACGGCAGTCACTTCTTCGATGGCCGGCTTCACCGTGGTGTCCATGAAGCGGTACACCTCGTCGCGCGACGGGAAGTGCACGGCCTGGCTCAGACGCTGACGCCAGCCGCCCTTGCCCCGCCGTGAACCGGACACCGGCGCCAGCGAATGCAGTTGCGCGATCTGCTTCTGCGACTCCAGGTAGAACGCCTTGTGCAGGCCCCACATCATCAGCAGCAGAATCAGCGAGAACGGCAAGGAGGTGAGCACTACCGCCGACTTCAGCGCATCGATGCTGCCGGAGAACAGCAGCGCGCTGGTGATCAGCGCGGTCATCGCGCCCCAGAACACCCGCAGCCATTTCGGGCCGTCTTCATCCGGGTTACCGCCCTTGGCCGACAGGGTCGAGAGCACCACGGTGCCGGAGTCGGCGGAGGTGACGAAGAACACGAAGCTGATGAACACCGTTACCGCGATGACAGTCTTGCTCCACGGGTAGGTTTCCAGCAGCAGGTAAAGAGTCATCGACGGGTTGTCGAGGGCCGACATGCCCAGCGCCGACATACCGTGATTGAGCACCTGGTCGATGGCGCTGTTGCCGAAGATCGACATCCACGCCAGGGTGAAACCGAGCGGAATCAGCAACACGCCGAAGACGAATTCGCGGATGGTCCGACCACGGGAAATCCGTGCGATGAACAGGCCCACGAACGGCGACCACGCGATCCACCAGGCCCAGTAGAACACCGTCCAGCCGCCGAGCCAGTCGCTCGGTTTGTCGTAGGCGTAGAGGTCGAAACTCTTCATCGGCAACGCGCCGAGGTAGTCGCCCAGATTCTGGATCAGGGTGTTGAGCAAATGCTGGGTAGGGCCGGCGAACAACACGAACAGCAGCAGCGCACAGGCCAGCAGCATGTTGATGTCGGACATGACCCGCACGCCTTTATCCACACCCGAGACGGCGACGATGATCGCCGCGCCCATCATCAGCGTGATCAGGCCGACCTGAATCCACTGGGTGTGGGCGATGCCGAACAGATAGTCCAGACCGGAGTTGAGATGGAGCACGCCGAAGCCCATGTCCGCACCGAGGCCGAACACCGTGGCGATGATGCCGAAGCCGTCCACGGCGTAGCCGATGGGGCCGTTGATGCGCTTGCCGATCAGCGGGTACAGCGCCGAGCGCAGCGCCAGCGGCAGGTTATGCCGGTAGGCGAAATACGCCAGAGCCATGCCGACGAAGGCGAACACGCCCCAGCCGTGCAGGCCCCAGTGCAGAAACAGAATCTGCATCGCCTGACGCGCCGCCTCCGGGGTGCCGGCCTCGCCTTGCGGCGGCTGGAGCATGTGGGTCAACGGTTCGGACACGCAGAAGAAAAACAGCGTGATGCTGATCCCGGCGGCGAACAGCATGCCGGCCCAGGACAGGTAACTGAATTCGGGTTCGTCGTGGTCGGCACCGAGCTTGATCTTGCCGTAGCCCGATAACGCGGTGACCACCACGAAGACCAGATACAGGGTCATCGCGAGCATGTAGTACCAGCCGACCGTGTTGGCCGCCCAGTTTTGCGCTTCGAGAAGCCAGGCGCCGGCCTGTTCCGGCATGGCGATGACCGTCAGGCCAAACAGCAGGATCACCGTCGCGGCGAACCAGAACACCGGCGGATTCATGCGCACCAGACCGCTGGCGGGGGTGGACGATGCACTCATGAACGGTGCACCTCAAGGGGTTGGAAAATGGCTGAAATGATCGGACTCAGCAAAGGCAAGCCTCCTGTTGTGAGCGGGCAGCGAACCGCCGATTTAACTTGAATGAACGTTCAAGTTAAACATGGATAGTACGCTCAGGACTAATCGCAGGGCTCAGCGGTACCTTTCGTACGCTAGCTCAAGGTTGGGTATGACGGGGGTTTGGGCGGATTCGTTCAGTGGAAAAATCAAAGTCAAAAGCGCCCTCACCCTAACCCTCTCCCGGAGGGAGAGGGGACTGACTGGGGGATGCTTAAGAATTTCACCGACCTGATCTTGCTGTACCGAATCCATAATCGACTGTTTTTTTTCCTCTCCTCAGGGAAAAGGGACTGATTGGGGGATATTCAAGAGATACGCCGACGTGAAAGTGCTTCGCTGAATCCATAATCGACTCGGTGTTTCAGGTCGATGTACAGCGCCAGACACCTCGGTCGGCTCCCTCTCCCTCCGGGAGAGGGCTGGGGTGAGGGTGGCTTTTGATGTTTTACTTCTGCGTCCCGTCATCATGCTGCAGATTGGCCTGGGTCAGGTTGCACCCGGCCGGCACGCTGCGGGTCAGCCACACATTGCCGCCGATGGTCGAGCCTTTGCCGATGGTGATCCGCCCGAGAATCGTCGCCCCGGCGTAAATCACCACGTCGTCCTCGACGATCGGATGGCGTGGATGGCCTTTCTGCAACTGGCCGTCCTCGTCCGCCGGGAAGCGTTTGGCGCCGAGGGTTACCGCCTGATAAATCCTGACGCGCTCGCCGATGATCGCGGTCTCGCCGATCACCACACCCGTCCCGTGGTCGATGAAGAAACTGCGGCCGATCTGCGCGCCCGGGTGAATATCGATGCCGGTCGCCGAGTGGGCGATTTCCGAACTGATCCGCGCCAGCAACGGCAGGCCCGCGCGATACAAATGGTGAGCCAGACGATGGTGAATCACCGCCAGAATCCCCGGATAGCACAGCAGCACTTCATCGACGCTGCGCGCCGCCGGATCGCCGTGATACGCCGCCAGCACATCGGTGTCGAGCAGGCTGCGCAGGCCCGGCAATGCGAGGGCGAAATCCTGGATGATCCTGATCGCCTGTGCCTCGACTTCAGTGTCGGCCTGGGCACTGTGACGGGCGACGTAACGCAACTCGAGCCGTGCCTGGGCCAGCAACGCATTCAGCGCGACATCGAGGGTATGACCGACGTAAAAATCCTCGCTCTCTTCACGCAGATCCACCGGCCCCAGCCGCATCGGAAACAGTGCGCCGCACAGGGCTTCAAGGATCTGCGCCATCGCATCGCGGGACGGCAACTCGCGCCCGCCCTGCTCGCCGGAAGCACGGCCATTTTGTGCCCGCCACTGATCCCGCGCAGTACGCAGCTGGCTGACGATGGTCTGCAATTGCCAATGGCTGGAACGCTCGCTCACGGTAAAGACTCCTCACGGGCGGCCGGACTGTCTGGCCGCGTCAACGGCGACTACTTTACGGCAAGCCCACCGGGGCGAATTAAGAACCGATAGTGCTGGCTTAAGCACATTTGGCTATAAGCGATTGGCGGTTGCCCCGGTAAATCGGCGTGCCTATAGTCCTGACATCTCCTTGCATCAGTACGGAACCATGTCCACACAACCGATCAAACAACAGCTGGACCGCTTTAACCGCCTCGACCTGCTCGGCCAACCGACCCCACTGGAAAAACTCGAGCGCCTGTCCACCTGGCTCGGCCGCGATGTCTACATCAAGCGTGATGACCTGACGCCGCTGGCCATGGGCGGCAACAAGCTGCGCAAGCTCGAATACCTCGCCGCCGATGCCCTCGCCCAAGGCGCGGACACCTTGATCACCGCCGGCGCACTGCAATCGAACCACGTTCGCCAGACCGCCGCGCTGGCCGCCAAACTGGGCCTGGGTTGCGTAGCGCTGCTGGAAAATCCACTGGGCACCGACGACAGCAACTACACCGGCAACGGCAACCGCCTGCTGCTGGACCTGTTCGACACCAAGGTCGAGCTGGTCGACAACCTCGACAACGCCGACGAACAACTGGCCGCCCTCGCCGTGCGCCTGCGCAGCAACGGCAAGAAGCCGTATCTGGTACCGATCGGTGGCTCCAACTCCCTCGGCGCGCTGGGTTATGTGCGCGCCGGTCTGGAGCTGGCGGAGCAGATCAAGGACACCGGCCTGCAATTTTCCGCCGTGGTCCTGGCCTCGGGCAGCGCCGGCACTCACAGCGGTCTGGCGTTGGCGTTGAGTGAAGCCCTGCCACAACTGCCGGTGATCGGCGTGACGGTGTCGCGCAGCGAAGAAGATCAGCGCCCGAAAGTCCAGGGCCTGGCCGAACGCACCGCCGACCTGCTGGGCGTGGCGCTGCCGGACAGTTTCAAGGTCGAGTTGTGGGACGAATACTTCGGCCCGCGCTACGGCGAGCCGAACGCCGGGACACTGGCGGCGGTGAAACTGCTGGCCAGCCAGGACGCCGTGCTGCTCGATCCGGTCTACACCGGCAAGGCCATGGCCGGGTTGCTCGACGGCATCGGCCGCGGGCGTTTCGACGACGGCCCGATCATTTTCCTGCACACCGGCGGCGCCCCGGCGTTGTTCGCGTACAAGGATTTTCTCTGACGCGCTCGTTCCCACGCGCTGCGTGGGAATGCATCCCGAAATACGAAAAACACATATTCCACACAAGAATAACAAATGGAAAATTCATTATTTTCCATTCTAAAAGAACCGTCATATAGTCTCGCCGCAGGCGAATTTCGCGAGAGACGCATAAGCTGCTTTAAGGCAGGATAGCGCTGTCGTCCAATTCCCGGATTCGCCAACTTTCCTTAAGCGTCTTCCATAAGAAAACACAGGGGCTTGTCATGATTTTTTCCGCACTACGTCGAAATCTGCTGGTAGGTTCGCTGGGCCTGGCACTGAGCGCCGGTCTGCTGGGGCAGGCGGTTGCCGGTGAGCAACTGCAACAGATCAAGGACAAAGGCGTTATCAACGTCGGCCTGGAAGGCACTTACCCACCGTTCAGCTTCGTCGATGCCGACGGCAAGCTGTCGGGTTTCGAAGTCGAGCTGTCCGAAGCCCTGGCCAAGAAGCTGGGCGTGAAGGCCAAGATTCAGCCGACCAAATGGGACGGCATCCTCGCAGCCCTGGAATCCAAGCGTCTGGACGTTGTGGTCAACCAAGTGACCATCTCCGACGAGCGCAAGAAGAAGTATGACTTCTCCGAGCCCTACACCATCTCCGGGATTCAGGCGCTGGTGCTGAAGGACAAGGAAGCTGCGCTGAACATCAAGTCCGCCGCTGACCTGTCCGGCAAGAAAGTCGGCGTAGGCTTGGGCACCAACTACGAACAATGGGTCCGCGCCAACGTGCCGGGGGCCGACGTGCGCACCTACGACGATGATCCGACCAAGTTCGCCGACCTGAACAACGGCCGTACCGACGCGATCCTGATCGACCGTCTGGCTGCACTGGAATACGCCAAGAAAGCGCCGAAAACCGTCGCCGCCGGTGAAGCCTTCTCGCGTCAGGAAGCCGGTATCGCCCTGCGCAAAGGCGAGCCTGAACTGCTGGCCGCCGTGAACAAGGCCCTCGACGAACTGCGTGCCGACGGCACCCTTGAGAAGCTGTCCAAGAAATACTTCAACGCTGACGTCACCCAATAATGGAAGAAGCTTTCCAACTCGCTCTGGACTCCGCGCCCTTCCTGTTGAAGGGCGCGTACTACACGGTAATCCTCAGCCTGGGCGGCATGTTCTTCGGCCTGCTGCTGGGCTTTGGCCTGGCGTTGATGCGCCTGTCGCGCTTCAAGTCGGTCAGCTGGCTGGCCCGCATCTACGTGTCGTTCTTTCGCGGCACGCCGTTGCTGGTCCAGCTGTTCGTGATCTATTACGGCTTGCCGCAAATGGGTCTGGAACTCGACCCGCTGCCGGCGGCGCTGATCGGCTTCTCGCTGAACATGGCCGCCTACGCCTGTGAAATCCTGCGGTCCGCGATCGGTTCGATCGAACGCGGCCAGTGGGAAGCCGCTGCGAGCATCGGCATGACCCGCGCGCAGACCCTGCGCCGGGCCATCCTGCCGCAGGCCATGCGCACGGCCTTGCCGCCGCTGGGCAACAGCTTCATTTCGCTGGTCAAGGACACCGCACTGGCCGCCACCATTCAGGTGCCGGAGCTGTTCCGTCAGGCACAGCTGATTACCGCCCGGACTTTCGAAGTCTTCACCATGTATCTTGCCGCCGCGCTGATCTACTGGATTCTGGCCACGGTGCTGTCGCACTTCCAGAACAAGTTGGAAGAGCGGGTCAATCGGCACGACCAGGAGTCCTGACCCCATGATTGTCGTGGAAAAACTGACAAAGCAGTTCAAGGGTCAAGTCGTGCTCAACGGCATTGATCTGGAGGTGAAGGAAGGTGAGGTCGTGGCAATCATCGGCCCCAGCGGCTCGGGCAAGACCACGTTTCTGCGCTGCCTGAACTTCCTCGAACAACCCACCAGCGGCCGGATCAAGGTTGGCGAGATCGAGATCGATACCAGCCGCCCGCTGAACCAGCAGCAGAGCCTGGTGCGCAACCTGCGCCAGCACGTGGGCTTCGTGTTCCAGAACTTCAACCTGTTCCCGCACCGCACCGCTCTGGAAAACGTCATCGAAGGCCCGATCGTGGTCAAGAAGACGCCCCGCGATGCAGCCATTGCCCTGGGCAAGAAGCTGCTGGCCAAGGTCGGCCTGGCGGGCAAGGAAGACGCCTACCCACGGCGCCTGTCCGGTGGCCAGCAACAGCGCGTGGCGATTGCCCGGGCGCTGGCGATGGAGCCGGAAGTGATCCTGTTCGACGAGCCGACCTCGGCCCTCGATCCGGAACTGGTAGGTGAAGTGCTGGCAACCATCCGCGGCCTCGCCGAGGAGAAACGCACCATGGTCATCGTCACCCACGAAATGGCGTTCGCCCGTGATGTGGCCAACCGCGTGGTGTTTTTCGATAAAGGCGTGATCGTCGAACAAGGTGAAGCGAAAGCGTTGTTTGCCAATCCGCAAGAAGAACGCACTCGACAGTTCCTCAGCAAGTTCAGAAACAACGGCTGACCTGCAAACTTCCCCGAATACAAACTTCCATGGACGGAAGTTTCGCTTACACCCTCCCAAATAAAAACTTAATCAAGTGACTGCATTACATATATATGTCCTGCAACAGGTCTCCCCGCGATTAAAGTTCGTCCCCTCCAAATTTCCAGCTGTACAAACCGACCGACGGCAGAGCAATAAAATCCGGCAAAAGCTGTGGCCCGATTCGCTATGGAGAATAGGTAGAGTGCCTTATCCGCGTAGGAAGCTTCTGATAAATCCGTAATTCTTCAATTAAATAATCCTGTCCGTTGACATGCCATTCGGCGAACTTTTATCTAGTCACTCATCGCAACCCGCTACATCAACAAGACCCAATAACGACTGGCCGAAAGATCCTGTTTTTATTACCAGGCAATTCTGGCCTTTTGAACTTTCAGAAACGGATTTCGCTGCAAGGCTTCAAGGAGAGGATTTCATGACCCGCACTTCGCACATCCCCGAACTGGCCGCGCCGAGCCTGGCGCCATCCCAAAACCACGGCATCAACCTCGCAGCAGCGGCTCATCTGCTGGTCGATGTGCCGCCCTACCCGGACATGGACATCGGCGATCTGATCGAACTGTTCTGGAACAACTGCTATGTCGCCTCTCAAGTGCTGACAGCGCAGGACGTCGCCACCCCCGTCAGTCTGCGTGTGCCGGAGAGCTTTATCGCCAGCGGTCCGTCTCGCATCCACTACCGGGTCATGCGGGTGGGTCACGGACCATCGTTGTCGGCAGCGGCGCGGGTCACGGTCAAACTCGACTGCCCAGGTGGACAGCCTCCAGCGCTGTGTGGCGACGAAAACCAGCAACTCGCCCCCGTGACCCTGCCCGACACCATTCGTCGTCAAGGCGTCAACGCGAACCAGATCAAACGCGGCGTACCGCTGACCATCGAGCCCTATCTGAACATGGCCGAAGGCGACGCCATCACCCTGCGCTGGGGCGATGTACGGATGGATCTGGCGCGCATCACCACGGCCGATATCGACAAGCCGATTCAGGTCTGGGTGCCGCCGGCGATCATCACCGAGGCCGGCGAGGACCTGCGGCTGGACGTGACCTACTGCATCCTCGACCGGGTCGGCAACAACTCGCGCTGGGCGCCGCCGCGAACACTGAAGATCGGTTGTGTGAATCCCTACCTCAAGGTGCCGCTCAAGGAAACGCTGAAGGCCGCAGAGCACCGAAAAAAATGACACACCTCGCTCGGCGAGAGGCGTCCTCCCTCGCCGCCGCGAACTTGACCAGACGGATCACGCCCCCTTCTATACATATTCCTAAAAGTTAGTTTATTTAAATTTTATACGCGCTTAGGGTATATGAACCGGACCACCGGACATTCTTTCGTTCGCCGCACTTTTGCGGCGTTTTTCATGAGATGTGAGGTAGGTAACATGGTCCGGAACACAATCACCCCAGTGCAGATCGCCAGGGCATTGCGTGCAGCCAAGGAGCGGCACTGATGTCCAGTCTGGCAGACGCAAACGTCCAGAGTGACCTGGACATCGCCCCATTGTTGTTGCCCGCGCAAGTGCTGCGCAATGACGCTCAAGCCATCAAGGCCGCCCATGAGCTGGCGCAGGTCGCCCGCGTGCAGGCCGCCAAACGTGACCGTCAGCGCAAGCTGCCGTGGTCGGAAATCGAACAGTTCACCCGCAGCGGCCTCGGCAGCATCGCGATTCCGCGCGAGTACGGCGGCCCGCAGGTTTCCTTCGTGACCCTGGCCGAAGTGTTCGCGATCATTTCCGCGGCCGACCCGGCACTGGGACAGATCCCGCAGAACCAGTTCGGCATCATCAACCTGATCCTCGGCAGCGCCACCGAACAGCAGAAAAAACAGCTGTTGCAGAGCGTGCTCGAAGGCTGGCGCATCGGTAATGCCGGGCCTGAACGCGGCACCAAGGACACCCTGGAACTGAAAGCGCGCATTACCGCCGACGGAGATGACTACGTAATCAACGGCCAGAAGTTCTATTCCACCGGCGCCCTGTTCGCCCACTGGGTGGCGGTCAAGGCGCTCAACGATGACGGCAAGCAAGTGCTGGCCTTCGTCCGTCGCGGCACACCGGGGTTGCGCATCGTCGATGACTGGTCGGGTTTCGGCCAGCGCACCACCGCCAGTGGCACGATCCTGTTGAACAACGTGCGGGTCGATGCCGGCCTCGTGGTGGACAACTGGAAAATCAACGAAAAGCCCAACACCCAAGGCGCGGTGTCGCAGCTGATTCAAGCGGCGATCGACGCCGGGATCGCCCGTGGCGCCATTGATGACGCCATCGAGTTCGTCAAGACTCGCGCCCGGCCGTGGATCGACGCCAACGTCGAGCGCGCCAGCGACGATCTCTACGTGATCGCCGACATCGGTAAGCTGAAAATCGAACTGCACGCTGCCGAAGCGCTGTTGCGCAAGGCCGGGCAGGTGCTGGATCAGGTGCACGCCGCGCCACTGACCGCCGAGTCCGCCGCCCGCGCCTCGATTGCCGTGGCCGAAGCCAAGGTGCTGACCACTGAGATCTCGCTGCTGGCCAGCGAAAAACTCTTCGAACTGGCCGGCAGCCGCGCGACCCTCGCCGAATTCAACCTCGACCGTCACTGGCGCAACGCCCGGGTGCACACCCTGCACGACCCGGTGCGCTGGAAGTACCACGCGGTCGGCGCCTATCGCCTCAACGGCAAGTTGCCGGCTCGCCATTCCTGGATCTGACGACCCGAACACTTTTGACCAGATCTCTGGAGAAACACATGACTCTTTCCCATCCCGTCGCGCTCATCACCAGCGACGAGCAAGCCCTGATCGTCGCCAGCGACCTAGCCGAAGATTTCCAGCGTGACAGCAACCTGCGCGACCGCGAACGCCGCCTGCCGCTGCCGGAGCTCGACGTGTTTTCCCGCTCCGGCCTGTGGGGCATCAGCGTGCCCAAGGAGTACGGCGGCGCCGGCGTATCCAACGTGACCCTGGCCAAAGTCATCGCCCTGATCGCCCGGGCCGATGGCTCGCTGGGGCAGATTCCACAGAACCATTTCTATGCCCTGGAAGTGCTTCGGGTGAACGGCAGCCACGAGCAGAAACAACGGCTGTACGCCGAAGTCCTCGCCGGTCAGCGCTTCGGCAACGCCTTGGCAGAGCTGGGCACCAAGACCGCCCACGACCGGGTCACCCGCCTCGAACGTGACGGCAGCGGTTATCGCATCAACGGTCGCAAGTTCTATGCGACCGGTGCGATTTACGCCCAACGCATTCCAACGTCGGTAGTCGATGAACACGGCGTGCAGCAACTGGCCTTCGTCCCCCGCGACAGCAAAGGCCTGACCGTGATCGACGACTGGAGCGGCTTCGGCCAGCGCACCACCGGCAGCGGTTCGGTGGTGTTCGAAGACGTGTATGTCGCCGCCGAAGATGTCATCCCGTTCCAGAGCGCTTTCGAGCGCCCGACCCCGGTCGGCCCGCTGGCGCAGATCCTTCACGCCGCCATCGACACCGGCATCGCCCGCGCTGCCTACGAAGATGCGCTGCACTTCGTGCGCAGCAAGACCCGGCCATGGATCGATTCGGGCAACGACAAGGCCACCGAAGACCCGCTGACCCTCAAGAGCTTCGGCCACCTGAGCATTCGCCTGCACGCCACCGAAGCCCTGCTCGAACGCGCCGGCGAATTCCTCGATGCGGCCCAGACCGAGACCAACGCCGAGACGGTTGCAGCGGCTTCGATTGCCGTCGCCGAAGCACGGGCGATCAGCACCGAAATCTCCCTGGCCGCCGGCAGCACCCTGTTCGAACTGGCCGGGAGCCAGGCCACCCTGATCGAGCACGGCCTCGACCGTCACTGGCGCAACGCCCGGGTGCACACCCTGCACGACCCGGTGCGCTGGAAGTATCACGCGGTGGGCAATTACTACCTCAACGATGCAAACCCGCCGCTGCGAGGGACCATCTGATGAGCAAGAAAAAGATCCTGCTCAATGCGTTCAACATGAACTGCATCGGCCACATCAACCACGGGTTGTGGACCCATCCCCGCGACACCTCAACCCAGTACAAGACAATCGAATACTGGACCGAACTGGCGCAGTTGCTGGAGCGCGGGCTGTTCGACGGGTTGTTCATCGCCGACATCGTCGGCGTGTACGACGTCTACCAGAACTCGGTGGACGTCACCCTGAAAGAGTCGATCCAGCTGCCGGTCAACGATCCGTTGTTGCTGGTATCGGCGATGTCCGCGGTGACCAAAAACCTCGGTTTCGGCCTGACCGCCAACCTCACCTACGAGCCGCCATATTTGTTCGCCCGACGCATGTCGACCCTCGATCACCTGAGCCGTGGACGGGTGGGCTGGAACATCGTCACCGGTTACCTGGACAGCGCCGCCAAGGCCATGGGCCTCAGTGAACAGGTCGAGCACGACCGCCGTTACGACCAGGCCGACGAGTACCTCGAAGTGCTCTACAAACTCTGGGAAGGCAGCTGGGAAAACGGCGCGGTGCTCAACGATCCACAGCAGCGGATCTACGCGCAGCCAGACAAGGTGCACAAGGTCGAGCACAAGGGCGAGTTCTATCAGGTCGAGGGTTATCACCTGTGCGAACCGTCACCGCAGCGTACGCCGGTGCTGTTCCAGGCCGGCAGTTCGGATCGCGGTCTGCTGTTCGCCGGACGCCATGCCGAGTGCGTGTTCATCAGCGGCCAGAACAAGCCGTCGACCAAGGTGCAGGTGGACAAGGTTCGGGCCAGCGCCGTCGAAGCCGGGCGCAATCCCGAGGACATCAAGGTGTTCATGGGCCTCAACGTGATCGTCGGCGAGACCGAAGAAGCGGCCTGGGCCAAGCACGCCGAATACCTGAGCTACGCCAGCGCCGAAGCGGGCGTGGCGCATTTTTCGGCGTCCACCGGGATCGATTTTTCCCAGTACGAAATCGACGAACCGATCCAGTACGTGAAGAGCAACGCGATCCAGTCCGCCACCAAGAATCTGCAGAGCAACGACTGGACCCGGCGCAAGTTGCTCGACCAGCACGCCCTCGGCGGACGCTACATCACCGTGGTCGGCTCGCCGCAACAAGTGGCGGATGAACTGGAATCGTGGATCGCCGAAACCGGCCTCGACGGTTTCAACCTGACCCGCATCGTCACCCCGGAAAGCTATGTGGATTTCATCGATCTGGTGATTCCGGAGCTGCAACGACGCGGTTCGTACAAGACCGCATACGACAGCGGCAGCCTGCGGGAAAAACTGTTTCACGGCGAAGCGCATTTGCCGCAGCAACACACCGGCGCCCACTACCGACACTCCTCCTCGCACTGACTGGAAAACCACCATGACCAAGAAGCTCCTGTCCCACCCAGTCAAAGCACTGGCCCTGGCCTTCGGCCTGTTCAGCTCGGCGGTGTTCGCCGCCGATGCTCCGTTGAAAATCGGCACCACCGCCGCCTTCGCGATTCCGCTGGAAGCGGCCGTCGAAGAGGCCTCCAAACAAGGCCTGAAAGTCGAGCTGGTGGAATTCACCGACTGGATCGCGCCGAACGTCAGCCTCGCCGCCGGTGACATCGACGTGAACTACTTCCAGCACATCCCGTTCCTGGAAAATGCCAAGGCCGCCTCCGGTTTCGACCTGGTGCCATTCGCCCCGGGGATCATCAACAACGTCGGCCTGTACTCGAAGAAATACAAAAGCTTCGACGAGCTGCCGGAAGGCGCCAGCGTCGCCATTGCCAACGACCCGATCAACAGCGGACGCGGTCTGCAACTGCTGGCCAAGGCCGGTCTGATCACCCTCAAACCGGGCGTCGGCTACAAGGCCACCGAAGACGATATCGTCGCCAACCCGAAGAAGATCAAGATCCTGCAAGTCGAAGCCGTGCAACTGGTGCGCGCCTACGATGACGCCGATCTGGTCCAGGGCTACCCGGCCTACATCCGTCTGGCGAAGACCTTCGATGCGGGCTCCGCGTTGCTGTTCGACGGCCTCGACCACAAGGAATACGTGATTCAGTTCGTGATCCAGCCGAAGAGCAAAACCGACCCGCGCCTGATCAAGTTCGTCGACATTTACCAACATTCGCCAGCCGTACGCGCTGCGCTGGATAAGGCTCACGGCAAGCTGTACCAGGCCGGTTGGGAAAGCTGAGGATGACCGCGGCCATCCAACGGCGACTGGATCTTCCAGAGCCACCCGCGCTTGCGGAGCGCACCGAACTGCATCCGGAACTGAACCGCGCTCATGTGCGTTTCGTCGGGCTCGGCAAAACCTACGACGGCAAACAAGGCCCGGTCGCTGCCCTGCAAGGCATCGACCTGGCGATCCAGCGCGGTGAAGTGTTCGGCATCATCGGCCGCAGCGGCGCCGGCAAGTCGTCGCTGATTCGCACCATCAACCGCCTCGAACAACCGACCTCGGGCCGGGTGCTGATCGATCAGGTGGACATCGGCGAATACGACGAGGACCGCCTCGTCGCCCTGCGCCGGCGGATCGGCATGATCTTCCAGCACTTCAACCTGATGTCGGCGAAAACGGTGTGGCAGAACGTCGAACTGCCACTGAAAGTCGCTGGCGTCCCGAAGGAACAACGGGAGAACAAGGTTCGCGAACTGCTGGAACTGGTGGGCCTGCAAGCCAAGCACAAGGCGTATCCGGCGCAGCTGTCCGGCGGGCAGAAACAGCGGGTCGGCATCGCCCGCGCGCTGGTGCATGACCCGGATATTTTGCTGTGTGACGAAGCCACTTCGGCCCTCGATCCGGAAACCACCCAGTCGATCCTCGGCCTGCTGCGCGAGATCAACAAACGCCTGGGCCTGACCATCGTGCTGATCACCCACGAGATGGCGGTGATCCGGGAAATCTGCGACCGCGTCGTCGTGCTCGAACATGGCCGCATCGTCGAGCAAGGCCCGGTGTGGGAAGTGTTCGGCAATCCACAGCACGAGGTCAGCCAGACCCTTCTCGCACCGTTGCAACACGCTTTGCCCGAGGAGCTGCAAAGCCGTTTGCAGGCGCAACCGTCGTCGTCCGATGCGTCAGTTGTGCTGCGTTTGCAGTTCACCGGCAGCCAGCAGGATGAGCCGGATCTGGCCGCGCTGTTCGCCGCGCTCGGTGGGCGGGTGAAATTGCTCCAGGGTGGCGTGGAACGGATTCAGGGCCACGCGCTCGGGCAACTGCTGCTGGCGGTAGCGGGCTCAAAGCTGAACGCCGAGGAATTGCGCCAGCGTGCCAGCCAGTGGGCACAACGCACGGAGGTGCTGGGTTATGTGGTTTGATCGCTTGCTGCAGGGTTTTATCGACACGTTTCTGATGGTCGGCGTGTCGTCGCTGATCGCATTGCTCGCCGGGATTCCGATGGCGGTGATTCTGGTCACCAGCGACAAGGGCGGCATCTACGAAGCACCGGTGCTCAATCGCGCGTTGGGTGCATTCGTGAACCTGTTTCGTTCGATCCCGTTCCTGATTCTGATGGTCGCCCTGATTCCGTTCACCCGTTTGATCGTCGGCACCACCTACGGCGTGTGGGCAGCCGTCGTGCCCTTGACCATCGCGGCCACGCCGTTCTTTGCGCGGATCGCCGAAGTGAGCCTGCGTGAAGTCGACTACGGCCTGATCGAAGCCGCGCAGGCCATGGGCTGCCGGCGCTGGCACATCGTCTGGCATGTGCTGTTGCCCGAGGCGCTGCCGGGGATCGTCGGCGGTTTCACCATCACCCTGGTGACGATGATCAACTCCTCGGCCATGGCCGGAGCGATCGGCGCCGGCGGTCTGGGCGACATTGCCTATCGCTACGGCTATCAGCGCTTCGACAGCCAGATCATGCTGACGGTGATCGTGTTGCTGGTGGCGCTGGTGGCAGTGATTCAGCTGGGCGGTGATCGCCTGGCGCGAGGGTTGAACAAGCGCTGAATGGCATGGCGTATAGTCGGCAGATTCCTTTGCCAGCGCAGCCCGACCATGAAGCAGACCCCCACCGATCTGGAGCAGATCACCTCCACCACCCTCGGCCACTACAACGCGGTGGCCGAAGATTTTCGTGAAGGCACCCGCGATCACGATGTCAGCCAGAACATCGACGCCCTGTTGCGGCACATCCAGGCTGAGGCGCCGTTTTCCATCCTCGATTTCGGCTGCGGGCCGGGGCGCGATTTGCAGACATTCACCCGGATGGGCCACGTCGCCGTCGGCCTCGACGGCGCGGAGAAGTTCGCGCAGATGGCTCGGGAAGACAGTGGCTGTGAAGTGTGGTGCCAGGACTTTCTGAAGCTGGATCTGCCGGCAGAACGTTTCGACGGGATCTTCGCCAATGCGGTGCTGTTTCATGTGCCGTTGCAGGAATTGCCCCGGGTCTTGAAACAGCTGCACGAGACATTGAAACCGGGCGGCGTGCTGTTCAGTTCCAATCCGCGCGGGGATAACCGTGAGGGCTGGAACGGGCCGCGTTATGGCTCGTATCACGACCTGCAAGCGTGGCGCGGATTGTTGACCGCTGCCGGGTTCGTCGAGCTGGAGCACTATTACCGGCCGGCGGGGCTGCCGCGTGAGCAGCAGCCCTGGCTGGCGAGTGTCTGGCGCAAGACCTGAGACTCAGGGCCCCGTCTCAACCTGAAAGTAAGCTGGCGCTTGCTCGGGCGAGCGCACAGTGATGCTCCGTGCGGGCAATGTCAGCCCCTGCACCTCACGCGCCTGCACATCAAAATTGGCCAGCAATCGCGTGCCGTCTTCAAAGGATGTCTGCTGAACCAGCCGGTCCGCACTCAACCATTCGAAACCGGTGAGCGCCTGAGTTGCCAGACGTTCATGCAAAGGCCGGAAGAACGCATCCTGACGGGCAATCTGCGGCAATCGCTGCGCAAACGTATCGACACTGAGGTGATACAGCGGCGCGACGTTGTAGAGAAGCTGAGCGAGCTCGTTGTCCGCCCGAACGTTGGTCAATTTCAGGCTATCGAACAGCCAATGGTGGGACGTGATCACCGAGCCATGAAAAACCGCTTGGTACAGCGGCAAACGGCTGGCCGGATCAAAGTGAATACGCCGCAACGACTCTTTGATCGGCACAGGTTTGAAGAAAACCTCTGGCTGCTCCGGCGGATACCACTTGCCTGCAAAATACCTGGACTTGGTGTTCTTGCTCATTTCGACGTCACCCCAACCGATCACTGGCGTCTGCATGCCATGGGCGAACAGCACGCCTTGCGCGGTCGTTGCGTTGCCATCTTCTGAACCGGTGGGCAGTTTCAATACTTCATTGATCCAGCGTGATGCGCCGATGTTGCCTTCGGCATTTTGTGCCTGGGTCATCGTTGCTCCGGGACGGTAGCTGTCGAACAGCATGCCGGTGGCATAGGCATCGAGAAACCAGCTGTTGAAACCGGCGGCGTCGCGAATCGCTTCGACGCGCTGCTCAAGCAGCGGTCGCACGCAACGGGGGTCGGTGTAATGCCCCGATTGCTGGAAACCGCTTTTCAACGTTCCGTCGCCCTTCACGATTGCGCACTCGAGATTCGCCTTGTCCCCCAGATGTGCAGTGGTCCAATCAGGGTTCTCGCTGCGGCTCAGCGCCGTCTCATAGGAATCGTACGGCGCGATCAGATAACCCGCCGCCACGCCGGCCTTGATCGTCTCGGGGTGCCAGAGGCCACCCTCCCAGCCTTCACCCAGTCCCAACCACAAACGGGACAGCCCGGCGTTCTGTAATTGCTTGATCGTATCCAGTGACAAGGTGCTGCCCCAGCGTTCGGGTTCGGGCATCAGCGCCTCACCGAGGTCGGCTGCCACTTGTGCGCGTACATCAGCGTAACCTCTGACCAGAGCCTGCATGTCCGGCACGGCCCGGGCCTGCCAGGTCTTGCGCGCCAGGGTATTCAGGGCGTGGTTGAGACCGCGCAACAGCACTTTTTTCTGATAACCGTTCAACTCCCCACCAATGGCAAGGATCTGCAACGCCTCACGATCCATTCCCGCTTTCAGCCCACTGGCCAGCGAGCCACCACCGCGCAAGGTGTCAAGCAGCACGGGCCAACTGCGCACATCTTTGGCCCCCAGCAGATCGTTGCCCCAAAGGTACAGATGATTGGCACCCAGCAGCCGCTTCGCCTGAGGCGTTTTCTCGAATTTGCTGCTCAGCGTTTCATAGCGACCGTTATCGATCAGCCATTGCCGGTAGCGTTTGGCACCAGCCAACGGGTCGTCCGCCGCGAGGAACAGCGTGAACGTCAATGGTGCGGACGGATCGAGTGAGGTGAAGCGATGCCGGGCGGAAAGTGCCAAAGCCTCGCCTTGGGCACTGAACAACAGCCGATTGTTGAAGGGATTGGTCATCAGCCAATGCAGGCTGAATCCGTCATGCTCAACACCCCACAGCGGCAGGCTCAGATCCTGAGTGGTATTGAATTCGCCCTGACTCAAAAGGAATGCCTGCCACACCGGATCGCCACGCGGCACATAGTGCCCCTCGGCCAGGGGCCAGATCAGTCCCTTGCCCATCACGCTGGCGGGCTGACGAAGAAATTCCAGTTCCGCGGGTTCACGCGCGGTGATCGAGAAGGACAGATCATGTTGATCCAGGCTCGCGCTTAGGGTCCAGGCCCCGTCATCCCATTGCCAATCGATGCGATCACCACGCCTGATCAAGTGGCTGACCTTATGTGCGGCAACGCCCGCCGAGACCTGCACCGTCGCATCGTTTGCAGGCGTGACACGGACAGCCAGCGTTGCCGGATCGAGTTGCACGTGCCACAACGAGTTTTCCAATAATGTGTCGGCACAGGACAGGGACGACAGGCATAAACCGGCAATCAGCAATAGCGCGCGCAGCCAGCAGGTAACGGTAAGCATCAGACGTCCCTTCTCATAAAGGAGGAGGGACGTTAACCGAATACGCCGACGCTGTAAGTCAGGCCTTTCGCAAATATGTAACAGGCGTACTCACTGTGCCGATGGCGAAGCGTCCTTCTTCGGCTCGCGAATCTTGTACCAGGCCACGTACAGCGCTGGCAGAAACAGCAGCGTCAGCAGGGTCGCAATCACGATCCCGCCGATCATCGCGTAGGCCATCGGCCCCCAGAACACTTCCCGGGCAATCGGGATCATGCCCATGCTCGCCGCGGCGGCGGTCAGCAGGATCGGGCGACGGCGGTGTTCGGTGGCTTCCACCACCGCATCCCACGGCGCGTAGCCTTTGCGCTCGAACTCGTCGATCTGGGTCACGAGGATCACCGAGTTGCGGATGATGATGCCGATCAGCGCCAGGATCCCGAGGATTGCCACGAAGCCCATCGGCGTACCGGTCGGCACCAGCGCCAGCACCACGCCGATCAGCCCCAGCGGCGCGACACTGGCCACCAGGAACAGCTTCTGCACGCTGTGCAGCTGGATCATCAGAAACGTCGCCATCAAAAACAGCATCAACGGCAGTACTTTCGCAATCGGCCCTTGGGCCTTGCCGCTCTCTTCGACCGTACCGCCAGTGGCGACCTTGTAGCCAACGGGCAGTTTGTCGGCGAACGCGTCGATGGACGGCCTCAACAGTTTCACCAGATCGGTCGGCTGAATCTCGTCACGCACCGACGCCTTGATGGTGATGGTCGGCAGGCGATCACGACGCCACACCAGCGGCTGCTCCAGCTCATAACGAACCGTGGCGAAGGCCAGCAGCGGAATCGACGTGCCGTTGGGCGTGACGATCTGCAGGTTCTGCAGGGTTTCCGGCGTACCGCGTTCCGAACTCACTGCGCGACCGACCACATTGATCAGGTAGATGTCGTCGTTGACCTGGGTCAGCGGCGCGCCACTGACGATGCTGTTCATCAGGTTCGCCACGTCCTCGGACGACAGCCCGAGCTGGCGCGCCTTGTCCTGGGCGATGTCGATTCGCAGGACCTTGCCCGGCTCGTTCCAGTCGTAAATGATCTCGCCGATGTGCTCGTTCTTGTCCAGTTCAGTCGCCAGGTCGATGGCGTGCTTGCGCACCTGGTCGATGTCCTTGCCGCTGATCCGGTACTGGATCGGACGCCCCACCGGCGGACCCATTTCCAGCGCCTGCACGTAACTGCCGATGCCGACGAAGTCCTTGTGCAGCCGTTCGCGCAGGCGCTGGCTCAGGGCCTCGCGGGCTTCGAAGTCTTTGCTGACGATCACCAGTTGCGCGTAGTACGGGTTCTGCAATTGTTGGTCGAGTGGCAGGTAGAAACGGATCGCACCCTGACCGATGTAGGTGCTCCAGCGCACGATGTCCGCGTCGCCCTTGAGCGTGGCCTCGAGCTTGTCGACGGCCTTGCGGGTCTCGTCGATCGAGGCGTTTTGCGGCAGGTTGAGGTCGACCAGAATTTCCGGTCGATCCGAGGACGGGAAGAACTGATTCTGCACAAACCGCATGCAGAACACCGCCAGCACAAACAACAGCACGGTGATGCCGATGGCCCACCAGCGATTGCGCATGCACCACAGCAAACCGCCGTTGAATGCACGGCCAACGCGCCCCGGTTCAGCCTCATGGGATTTCACGTTGGTGCTCAGAATATGCACCCCGATCACCGGGGCGAAAAAAACCGCCACAATCCACGAGACGATCATTGCCACGGCAATCACCGCGAACAGCGTGTAGGTGTACTCGCCGGCAGAACTGGCGTTGAGCCCGATGGGGACGAAACCGGCGACCGTCACCAGCGTACCGGTGAGCATCGGGAACGCGGTCGAGGTGTAGGCGAATGTCGCGGCCTCTTCCTTGCTCTCGCCCATTTCCAGGCGCGTGACCATCATCTCCACGGTGATCATCGCGTCGTCCACCAACAGGCCGAGGGCAATGATCAGAGCACCGAGGGAAATCCGCTGCATGGTGATGCCGCTGTACTCCATGAACACAAACACCATCGCCAGCACCAGCGGGATCGAGCACGCCACCACCAGCCCGGCGCGCACGCCGAGGCTGATGAAGCTGACCACCAGCACGATCACCACTGCTTCGAACAACGCGCTGGTGAAGCCGCCAACGGCTTCCTCCACCACCACGGCCTGATCGGACACTGTGTGCACACCCACGCCAACCGGCAGATCCGCCGTCAGTTCATCGATGCGCTTGTGCAGGGCCTTGCCAAACTCCTGGACGTTGCCGCCCTTCTGCATGGCAATCGCCAGCCCGATCGCCGGTTTGCCGTCGAAACGGAATTCCGGCGTGGCCGGATCGGTGTAACCGCGAGTGATGTCGGCGACGTCTGCCAGGCGATAGAAGCGGTCGTTGAGCTTGAGATTGACCTCGGCCAGGTCTTTCTCCGAAGCGAACTGCCCCGAAGTCCGCACGGAAATCCGCTCCGGGCCGGCCTCGATGACACCGGCCGGGGTCACGGCGTTCTGCGATTGCAGGCTCTGCACCACCTGGCGCTGATCAATGCCCAGCGCCGCGAGTTTGCGGGTGGAGAAGTTCAGGTAAATCACTTCGTCCTGCTGGCCGATCATTTCGATCTTGCCCAGCCCCGGCACATTGCGGATCTCGGCCCGCGCCTGTTCCACATAATCGCGCAACTGGCGCATGGTCAGGCCGTCGGCGGTGAAGGCGTACACCGAGCCGAACACATCACCGAATTCGTCGTTGAATCCCGGCCCCTGAATACCTTGAGGAAACTGCCCGCGAATGTCGTCGATCTTCTTGCGCACCTGGTACCAGATTTCCGGAATGTCCTTGGCGCTGGTGGTGTCGCGCAGGTACACGTATACCGTCGATTCGCCGGGGCGCGTGTAGCTTTTCACGTAGTCGAGGGAATCGAGTTCTTCGAGCTTTTTCTCGATGCGGTCGGTGACCTGCTTGAGGGTTTCTTCCTGGGTCGCGCCCGGCCATTTGGTCTGGATCACCATGGTCTTGATGGTGAACGACGGGTCTTCCTCGCGCCCCAGATTGAAGTAGGAGAACACCCCCATGAGCAATGCGACGAACATCAGATACCAGACGAAAGACTGATGCTTGAGGGCCCATTCGGAGAGATTGAAAGAGCCTTTCATTGACTGTCCTCGTCAAGTTTCACGGATTGTCCGGGTTTGAGACTGTTGACGCCGGCGCTGACCACACGCTCGCCGTTCTTCACGCCCCCCGCAAGTACAACGCTGCTATCGGTGCGGCTGATCACGCTGACGTCGCGCGGGTTGACGGTTTTGCTCTGGGTGTCGATGACCCAGATCCGCGCTTTTCCGTCGACCTCCTGCAACGCGGTGACGGGCAATTCGATACGTGGCTTGATCGCCGAGCTGAGGGTGACGCTGATCGCGGTGCCGAGGCGAAAGCCGTCGGGCGTATTGGCCAGGGTCAACCGTGCGCGGCGGGTGCGCGTCGCACTTTGTGCCTGGGGTTCGATCTCGCGCAGGGTGGCCGTGGAGTTGATGCTCGGGTCGAGCTGCCCGGCCACCAGAAACACCACGTCAGGAGGTATCTCATCGACCAGGGTGTCCGGCAGATCGATCACGGCTTCCTTGATGTCCGGTTGCGCCAGGGTCACCACCTGCTGGCCCGCCGTCACCACCTGCCCGGCCTCGGCGTTCCACGCGGTGACCACCGCCTTGTGGTCGGAGCGTAGCTGGGTGTAATCGAGTTGATCCTTGCTCTGGTTGACCGCCGCGCGCGCCTGATCCAGCGAAGCCTGGGTGGTTTTCAGGTCCGTCATGGCAATGTCCAGTTGCGCCTGCGCGCCGACACCACGGTCGAACAGCGCTTGCTGACGGCGGGCATTGGCCTGGGCGTTGATCAGCTGTGCCTGAACCCTGGCCAGGTCGCCCTGGGCCGAACGCAACTGGTTCTGCTGGTCGGTCGGATCGAGGGTGGCGAGCAGCGTGCCCTTCTGCACCTCGGTACCGACATCGACGTTACGGCTGGCAATGCGCCCGCCGACACGAAAACCGGTGTTGCTTTCATAGCGTGCCTGAATGCTGCCGGCGAAACGCCCGAGGTTTTCCTCGCTCATCGCTTCGACCTTGACCGACAACACCGGCCGTACCGGCTCCGGCGGTGGCTCGCTTTTCGAGCAGGCGGCGAGCAACACGCCAATGGATAACAGCCACAGACGCTTCATGGCTGTGCTCCCGGTTGCAGATCCTTGTAGGTGTTTTCGGCAATTTCGACCTTCATGCCCGGATGCAGCAACTGCCCACCCGCGACAATGACTTTTTCCCCGCCCTTGAGGCCCTCGCTGATGATGACCTTGCCGATCAGATAGCGGCTGACGGTGACGTTGTGCAACTGCGCTTCGCCTTTATCGTCGACCATCCACACGGCCGGATCGCTGACGTTCTTGGTCAGCGCCGACCAGGGCAATTCAACGGCCGACTTGCCGGTGCCCTTGGCCGTGGCGCTCACCACCGAGCCCAGTTGCATTCCCTGCGGCAGGCTGTCGAGGCTGACCTTGACCTGCACCGTGCCGGATTGCGCGGACACCGCCGGGGTGATTTCGCGCACGGTGCCGGTGGTCTTGATGGCGGGGTTGTCGAGCAGGCTGACGACGATCGAACGCTCCGCTGGCCGCTCCGCCAGCAGGGATTCGTAAACGTTGAACACGGCGTCGCGGTCGCCGTCCCGGGCCAGGCTGAAAATCGGTGCAGTGGCCTGAACCACCTGGCCGACTTCGGCCTGACGCTCGGTGATGACGCCGGGTGCATCGGCGATCAGCGAGGTGTAGCTCAATTGATCCTTGGCATTGGCCAACTGCGCCTGGGCTGCACTCAAGGCACTCTGGCTGCTGCGCAAGGCGGCCTGCGCCGAATCGTATTCGCTCTGGCTGGTGTAGCCCTTGGGCAACAGTTTCTGTTGGCGGACGAACGCGGCGGCGCTCTGTTTGACCCGCGCCTGCTCGGCCACTACCTGGGCCTGGGCGGAATCGACGTTGGTCTGCAAATCCTTCGGATCGAGCTTGGCCAGCACTTGTTTGGCCGAGACGCGGTCACCGACATCGACCATGCGCTGGATGATCTTGCCGCCGACCCGGAACGACAGTTCGGTCTGCACCCGTGCCTGAACATCGCCGGTGAGGGTCACGGCGGCGGCGTAATTGGCGGGGTTCACCTCCTGCACGAAGACCCGGGGCAGGTATTCCGCAGGGGCCTTTTTCTCGCCGCAGGCGCTCAATAAAGCGAACAGACTCAGCATGACCGCTGTTTTCAATCCGGGACTCGCCATGCAGACTCCTTCCTGTGTACGAACGTGCAAGTGACGATACGACTGTGAGCTTAGAACAGGGTTCAACCTTCGTCCGGGCGATATATGCATTTCTGTGCAGCGAGTATCCTGATCCGGATTTCGGGGCACCCAAGAAGGATTTTCATGCTCAAGACCCTCGCGGTGGCCAATTACCGCTCGATCAATAAATTGGTGATTCCGCTGGGCCGTCTGAACCTGATCACCGGCCCCAACGGCAGCGGCAAGTCCAACCTTTATCGGGCGCTGCGGCTGCTGGCGGAAACCGCTCAGGGCGGCGTGGTCAATGCGCTGGCCCGTGAGGGTGGTCTCGACTCGACCTTCTGGGCCGGACCGGAAACCATCAGCCGGCGCATGCGCAACGGCGAGGTGCCGATCCAGTCCACCGTGCGCCAGGGTGTGAAACGCCTGCGTCTGGGCTTTGCCGGGGAAGATTTCAGCTATTCGATCGCCCTGGGTTTGCCGGAGCCAAGCCTCTCGTTTTTTTCCCTCGACCCGGAAATCAAAAAGGAATGCATCTGGGCCGGGCCGCTCTATCGTCCGGCCAGTCTGCTGGCGGATCGCGACGGGCCGATGATCCGTACCCGTGAAGGTCGTGGCTGGGATGTTCTGGCGCAATACACGCCGAACTTCGACAGCCTGTTCGATCAGGTCGGCAGCCTGCGTACCTCGCCGGAAGTTTTCCAGATGCGTGAGTTCATCCGCCGCTGGCGCTTCTACGACCACTTTCGCAGCGACGCCGACGCCCCGGTGCGCCAGCCGCAACTGGGCACGCGCACGCCGGTGCTACATCACGACGGGCGCGATCTGGCGGCGGCGTTGCAGACCATCCGCGAGATCGGCGATCCCGAGGCGCTGCAGGCGGCGATCAGCGATGCGTTTCCCGGTGCACGGCTGAACATTGCGCCGCTGGCAGGCGGACGCTTCGCTATCGAGTTCTTTCAGGAAGGATTGCTGCGGCCGTTGTCGGCGGCGGAACTGTCGGATGGCACGTTGCGCTATCTGCTGCTGGTCGCCGCGCTCCTGACGCCACGCCCGCCGTCGCTGATGGTGCTGAACGAACCGGAAACCAGCCTGCATCCGGATCTGCTGCCGGCGCTGGCGCGCTTGATTATCCGGGTGTCGGAGCAGTGTCAGGTGTGGGTGGTGTCCCATGCCCGGCGATTGATTTCGGCGTTGCAGGAAGACCCGGAATGCAATTGCATCGTGCTGGAAAAAACCCTCGGCCAGACGGGGATCGTCGGGCAGAGGGTTCTGGATGAGCCGGCGTGGAATTGGCCTGATTAGGTGTGTCAGTTGGAGAGCCCCTCACCCTAACCCTCTCCCGGAGGGAGAGGGAACCGATTGGGGAAAGCTCAAGAGTTACGCCGACCTGAAAGTGCTTCTGTGAATCCATAATCGACTCGGTGTCTCAGGTCGATGTAACTCTCAAAACACCTCGGTCGGCTCCCTCTCCCTCCGGGAGAGGGCTGGGGTGAGGGGTTGCTCTGCATCCTCACCGCCGACCTGTCAGGCAATCAGCCCTGCCACTTCCCACCCTCAACAATCACGCTCTCGGGCTTGGTGTCATCACTCAGCTCTTTACGCACATATTGGTCATACAGCTTGAGCAGATATTTCTCTTCCCCCAGCTTGGCCAATTCCGCGTTCACCCAATCGCGCAATTCGATATTGCCCTTCTTCACCGCCGGGGCAATCGGCGCTTCGGCGCCAAGTTTTTCGTCCAGCACGCGGTAGCCCGGGTTCTGCTTGGCCCAGCTGAACAGCACCAGATTGTCCTGCGCGTAGGCATCGCCACGGCCGTTGGCCAGGGCTTGCAGGGACTCGGAGTTTTTCTCGAACTTCAGCAGTTTCCAGTCCGGGTGGTTCTTGGTCAGCCAGATATCGGCGGTGGTGCCGGTGGTGACGATGGTGGTGCGGGTCGCCAGATCATCCAGCTTTTTCACCTCGCTGCCTTGGGGCACCAGCGCCTGCACCGCAACCTTGAGGTTCGGGTTGGTGAATTCCACCGCTTCCTTGCGCTCCGGGGTCACGGTCATGTTGGCGAGGATCAGGTCGACCTTGTCGCTTTGCAGGAACGGAATGCGGCTCGCCGGTTCCACGGCCACGAACTCGACCTTGTTTTCGTCGCCCAGCAGATCCTTGGCGAATTGACGGCCGATGTCGGTATCGAAGCCGACGTAGCGCCCCGCTTCGTTGACGAAACCGAACGGCGGTTTGTCGGTGAACACGCCGACGATCAGTTTGTCGCGGGCCTTGATCTTGTCCAAGTAACCGGCCGGCGCGGTGCTTTCGCTGGCGACTTTCGGCTTGGCCGGTTCTTCGGTCTTGTTGCAGCCGGCCAGCAGCACGAGGCTGATCAGCGGTAAAGCAAATAGGGCTTTGGCAGTTTTCATGGCAGTTCCAGTTCCTTGGGTTGAGTCGTTGTGGGCGAAGTCGTTGAAGTCAACGCTTCGACGTAGGAGAACTTCTCCAGGAACTGCTGCGCGCGTGCGGTTTGCGGGTTCGTAAAGAAAAGCTCGGGCGGGTTCTGCTCAAGGATGCGCCCGCCATCCATGAACACGATGCGATCGGCCACCGCGCGGGCGAAGGCCATTTCGTGGGTGACGATCAACAGGGTCATGCCTTCGCGGGCCAGGCCCTGAATCACTTCCAGCACTTCCTTGACCATCTCCGGATCAAGGGCGGCAGTGACTTCGTCGAAGAGCATGACCCGCGGGTTCATGCACAACGAACGGACGATGGCGATGCGTTGCTGCTGGCCGCCGGAGAGCTGGCGCGGGAAGGAGTCGCGCTTGTCCGCCAGGCCGACGCGCGCGAGCAACGCTTCGGCTTGTTGCTGTGCTTCGCGGCGTTCGCGCTTCTGCACTTTCAACGGGCCGAGCAGCAAATTGTCGAGCACGCTCATGTGCGGAAACAGGTGATAACTCTGGAACACCATGCCAATCTGCTGACGCACTTCGCGCCAGTCGGTGGCCTTGTCCAGCAATTCACGGCCGGCGAATTTCAGGTGGCCGCTGTGGGCGGTTTCCAGACCGTTGAGGCAGCGCAGCAAGGTGCTTTTGCCGCAGCCGCTGGGGCCGAGGATGACGATGACTTCGCCGGATTTCACTTGCAGGTCGATGCCCTTGAGCACCTGCTGTTCGCCGAAGAATTTGTTGAAACCCTGAAACTCGATCAATGCGCCCATGCTTGCGTCCAGCGCCGCTCCAGCACGCGCGAGGCGGCCGACAGCGGGTAGCAGATAAAAAAGAAAAACAGAAACAGCGCGCCGTAGATCAGCACCGATTCGTAGGTGCGCTCGATGATCTGCTGACCGACCTTGATCACATCCACCACGCCAATCAGCACCGCCAGCGAACTGGTCTTGATGATCCGCGTGTAGACGTTGATGGTCGGAGGTGTCATGCGTTTCAGCGCCTGGGGCAGCAGCACGTAACCGTAGAGTTGCGCCGCGTTCAGACCGATCGACAGCCCCGCCTCACGCTGCCCGCGCGGCAACGAATGCAACGCACCGCGCGCCACTTCGCCAACCTCGCTGGCGCCCCACAGCGACAGCACCAACACCGCACACCAGAAGCTCGGCAGGCTCAGGCCGAAGAAAATTGGCAGGCCGAAAAACAGCAGGTACAACCAGACCAGCACCGGGATCGCCCGGAACAGCTCCAGATAGATCCGCAGCAGCGCGTTCAGCCACGTCACGTTGAGCGTGCGCAGCACGCCGTAGAGCACGCCGCCGACGGTGCTGATGGCGATACTGAGGAACGAGATCGACAGGGTTTGCCCGGCGCCTTTGGCCAGTTGCGGCAACGACACCCAGAGCAGTTCAAGACCCGAACTGGCCATGCTGGAGCCTCCTTTCCAGACGGCTCAACAGCAGCGACAGCGGCAGGAACAGCAGCACGCAGATCAGCGTCAGCACGGCGAGCATTTCGTAGGTTTTGTAGTAGAGCGCGATGTAGCTTTTGGTGGTGTAGAGAATTTCCGGCACCGCCACTGCCGAGACCACGGTGGTCTCCTTGAGCAGGAAAATGAAATTGGCGAACAGCGACGGCAGGCTGAGGATCCCCGCTTGCGGCAGGATCACGTAGCGCAGCAACTGACCGTGGGACAGGCCGATTGAGCGGCCCGATTCAAGCTGCGTCTGGGGCACCGCATCGACGCCGGCGCGCAGCACTTCGGTGAGGTAGGCCCCGCCGAGAAACGTCATGGTGATGATCGCGGCGCTGAATCCGGAAACCTTGATCCCAAGGGCCGGCAGCGCGAAGTAGACGAAGAACAACTGAATCAGCAGCGGCGTGTTGCGCGCCAGTTCCACATACAGCCCGACCAGTTTTTGCAGGTAAGGCGTGCGGAACACCAGAATCGTTGCATTGAGCAACGCCACCAGCAGCGAGGTGCCAATGGCGATCAAACCGACCTGCAGCGTCACGCCCACGGCTTTGAGAAACGCCGGCAGGGTGCTGAGGATAAATGCGTAATCGAAGGTCATGAAACATCCTGACGCCGCTCGGTAAGCGACGGTGGTGCAGTCCATGGACAGCGGGTAACTGTCCGGCAGGCACCGACTTTAAAGGTATAAGAAAAAGAATTTAAATACCGTTAAAGCATATTGATATCACGCAAAAAACTATCCTGCGGGTTTGCCCCGACAGAATAAGAAGGCTATTTTTCCTTTCGCTGTAGGACGGATCTTTTTTTCGTAAAAGCCCTCCAAGGACGAACAGCTTTTGGCCAGACTCCCCCGGCCAACCCCATAACAAGGAAGAGAACATGGACGTAAAAGTGCCGCAGCGACCGGACCCGCAGGATTTCGTGAAATGGCTGGTGGCTTTGCGCAGGGCGCTGAAAACCAGCGCTGCCTGAGTTATCCACACGCAAAAAAAACGCCGATGACCATCGCTAATCATCGGCGTTTTTTTTCAACCTTGAAGGGGGTTGCTGTTGCGTCGGATCAGAACGCCGGCAGTACCGCGCCGTTGTACTTCTTCTCGATGAACGCTTTGACTTCAGGGCTGGTCAGGGCAGCGGCCAGTTTCTTGATGGCGTCGCTGTTCTTGTTGTCTTCACGGGCAACCAGGAAGTTCACGTAAGGCGAATCAGCACCTTCGATCACCAGGGCGTCCTTGGTCGGGTTCAGCTTGGCTTCCAGTGCATAGTTGGTGTTGATCATGTCCAGATCGACTTCTTTCAGAACGCGCGGCAGCAGGGCCGACTCCAGTTCCTTGAACTTGAAGTTGTGCGGGTTCTTGGCGATGTCTTTTGGAGTCGCCAGGGCGTTCTTCGGATCTTTCAGCTCGATCAGGCCAGCCTTCTGCAGCAGGATCAGAGCGCGACCGCTGTTGCTGCCTTCGTTCGGAATGGCGATGGTGGCGCCGTCCGGCAGTTCAGCCAGGGTCTTGTACTTGCTCGAGTAGCCACCGAACGGTTCAACGTGAACGCCTTGCACGGTCACCAGGTACTTGGCCTTGTCGTCCTTGTATTTGCCGGCGTTGAAGCTGTCCAGGTAAGGCTTGGTCTGGAAGTAGTTGGCGTCCAGACGCTTCTCGCCCACCTGTACGTTCGGCTGTACGTAGTCGGTGAAGACCTTGATTTCCAGATCCACGCCTTCTTTGGCGAGGGTCGGCTTGATCAGTTCGAGGATCTCGGCGTGCGGTACCGGCGTCGCAGCAACCACCAGTTTCTCGCCGGCCTGGGCCAGGGAAGCAGTCAGAGCAGCCGCCAATGCGGTAAACAACAGAACCTTTTTCATGCAGTGTCCTTATCGAAAATCGGTCGTCATCGACGACGGCATTAATACGTGTGCCAGCGATGTGCTACTGCTGGCGTGAAGCGGACAATACCGGGATTTTTTATTCCCGGACAATAACGTTTATTCAGCTTCATATTCCATTTTGTTCATGTTGAACAAAATGGTTACAACGCCTCGCTCAGGCTCAACAGCAATTCTTTCAATGCCTTACGTTCGTCGGCAGTGCCGTTGAGGCTGACGCTCGCCACCTGACGCTCGATCTGAACCAGCGGCCCAGACACCTCGGGCAGGTTCAGGTGCTCCGGCAGGATTTCGTCGCCGGTGCTCACCAGCAGCGCAAAATGAATGACGTTTTCCAGCTCCCGGGTGTTGCCCGGCCAGCTGTGTTGCTCCAGCACCTGTTGCGCCGCCTCGCTGATCAGCGGCACCGGCAGGTCCAGGCGCTGGCTGTAAATGCCGAGGAAGTACTCGGCCAACGACAGAATGTCGCCGACCCGCGCGCGCAACGCTGGCAGTTCCAGATGGCCTTCGCTGAGATAGTGATAAAGCCGCTCGTGGAATTTCCCTGCCGCCACCGCTTGCGCCAGATCGATGCTGGTCGCCGCTACCAGGCGCACGTCCACCGGGCTCGGTTGATGCGCACCGACGCGGGTGACTTCGTGGTTTTCCAGGGCGGAAAGCAACTTGATCTGGATCGGCAGCGGCAGGTCGCCGATCTCGTCCAGGTACAAGGTGCCGCCGTTGGCCGAGCCGAACCAGCCGGCGCGACTGCTGGCCGAGCCGCTGTAGCTGCCGGCGGCGTAGCCGAACAATTCGGCATCGGCGTAGGTCGGGCTGATGGCGCCGCAATTGACCGAGACAAAAAGCCCGCTGCGATCACTGGCGCGGTGGATGTGGCGGGCGAGCAATTCCTTGCCGGTGCCGGTCTCGCCGCGAATCAACACCGAGATCGAGCGTGGTGCGAGCTGCGCCATTTCCTCGCGCAACTGGCGCGAGCGTGGATCGACAAACACCAGCGCCTTGGCGCGAATGCTCAGGGGACTTTTTTCCGCATCGGGAAAGGTCAGCAACGGCTGGCCGAAGGTTTCAAAACTCATGGCAGACTCCCGCCCCAAATCGCCGGGAGACGGGGGCGTTGAAAAAACAAAAGTGGTCAGGCACGGCGCCGGGCGTGGTGTTCCATGCGGTTTTGCAGGCGATACAGATAAGCGAATCCCTGCTCCCAGCGTTGATGCCCGGACTTCACGTTGATATGGCCGGCACCTGCGAGAATTCCCGCCTCGGCGCCCCAGTTGCGCGCCAGTTCCAGCGCACGCGGCGCACTGACGGCGGCGTCGTTGTCGGAGCTGACGACCTGGCTCGGGAACGGCAGCAGATCGGTCGGGATCGGTGCGAAATTGCGCAGTGCCGGCACGCACGCCGGACGCTCGACATCCGCCGGCGCCACCAGCAGCGCCCCGCGCACCTGACGCAAATGATGCAGTGGCACAGTAGCAGCCCAGTGCGCCACGGTGATGCAGCCCAGGCTGTGAGCAATGAGAATCACCGGCGAGCTGTCGGCGGCAATCGCCTCGGCCAGCGCCGCGACCCAGTCTTCACGACGCGGCGTCAGCCAGTCGGCCTGCTCCACCCGCGCGCTGTTGGGCAGGCTGTTCTGCCAGTGGGTTTGCCAATGATCTTCTGGCGATCCTTGCCAGCCCGGCACAATCAGATAACGGATTGATTCGTTGCGCATGGGGGAGCTCTCCTGCGTCGTGTCTGTTCCTGAACGAGTATAGGGACGGGATATATATTCGTTAAGGAATAAGAAGCTATTTATTAAGACCTGAAAAGCATATTAAGCATTGGGCAAAAAAAGGGGCCGCACCCTGCCAAGGAGACGGCCCCGGAAAAACGTGAAACCCTTATCGTGCAGTGATCACCGACAGCTTGGTGATGCCCGCCCGCTCAATCGAAGCCATGGCTCGCGCCACTTCGCCGTAATTCACCCCGTCGTCGGCCTGCAATTGCACGCGCACTTCCGGGTCCTTGGCCTTGGCCGACTTGAGGTTGAACTCCAGCAGGTCCGGCTGGATTTCGTCCTTGTTGATAAACAGTTTTCCAGCACCGTCGATGCTCACCACCAACGGGTCTTTCTGCTCGACCGGCGCCACCGCTTCGGTTTTCGGCAGGTTGATCGGTATCGCGTTGGTCAAAAGCGGCGCGGTGACGATGAACACCACCAGCAGCACCAGCATCACGTCCACCAGCGGCGTCACGTTGATCTCGCTCAGCACCTCGTCGCTGTCTTGCGTGGAGAAGGCCATATCAGGACGCCTCCTTCACTTTTGTTGCGTTGCCCTGGGCCGCAGCCTTGTGCGCGGTCGGGTGGATCAGTACGCGGAACGAGCTCTTTTGCGCCAGGCTGTAGAAGTCGTGGGCAAAGTCGTCCAGGTCCGCCGCCGTCAGTTTCAGACGACGCAAAAAGTAGTTGTAAACCAGCACCGCCGGCACCGCGACCGCGATCCCCACCCCGGTGGCGACCAGCGCTGCACCGATGGGCCCTGCGACCGTTTCCAGGCTCGCCGAACCTGCCGCGCTGATGCCTTTCAACGCTTCCATGATTCCCCACACCGTGCCGAACAGACCAATGAACGGCGAGGTGCTGCCAATACTCGCGACCACCGCCAGACCGGTTTCCAGCGAACGGCGCTCGCGGACGATCTGCTGGCGCAAGGCACGTTCGAGGCGATCCTGATGATTGATCGCCTGGCTCAGGTCATTGGCCTGCGGCGCCTCGCCCACTTGTATCGCCGCATAACCGGCCTGTGCCACCCGCGCTGCCGCGCCGGGCTGGGTTTCGCTCAACTCGGCGGCGGAGTCCAGACTCGACGCCGCCCAGAAGCGTTTGTGAAATTTTCGGTCCTGCGCCTTCAACCGGCCGAACTGCAAAGCCTTGAGCAATGCCAGGCCCCAAGTGGCGACAGAGAAGACCACCAGCAGCCAGATCACCGCGCTTTCGATGGATTCCAGTGGAGATGCCAGTAACGTCATGATGTGTTCCCTCGTGTAAACGTTTAGCGCGAAATTGGTTTCGGTTTAATGAATCTTGAAATCGATGGGTACGCTGACCCAGCCGTCCTGGGCGACATCACCCTGCTTGGCCGGCACGAAGCTCCAGCGCCTCACGGCGTCCAGCGCCGCGTCGTCGAGCTGTTGCCGGCCACTGCTTTTCTGAATCTGGATCTCGCCCGGTTTGCCGCTGGCCAACACGTGCACCCGCAACAACACCGTGCCTTCCCAACCGCGACGCTGGGCCAGCGACGGATACTCCGGCGCCGGGTTCTTCAGGTACGCGGCGTTGGCCGAGGCCGGCGTCACCGGAGCAGGCGCCGGTGGTGCAGGTGGCGCGGGCGCGGCGACCGGAGTGGCCGGTTGTGGCGGCGCCGGTGGTTGCTCGACCGCTTTTGGCGCTGGTTTCGGTACAGGTTTGGCGACCGGTTTCGGTTTGGGGATCGGCTTCGGTTTCGGTGGTGGCTTGGTTGCCAGTTCGTCCTCCACCGGTGGCGGAGGCTCGACCACCGGTGCCGGTGGCGGCGGTACAACCACAGGTGGTGCCGGTGGCGCCGGGCGCGAAAATTCGATGGTCATCGGCGGAATTTCCGGCGGCACGATCGGCAGCGCCGGTGTCGGATGCTGGTTGATCCAGTAGATCACCGCGCCGTGCACCACCAGCGCCAGAACGCCGAGCAGAATCGTTTCGCGGCGGCTCAGAATGCCCTTGGGCGCGCGCTGCAAACGCAGCTGCCCCAACGGCACGCGATGGGGCCGGCCGAGATCGACCAACTCGCCACTCGGCGCTTGGCGCCACAGCACCTCCTGTGCACTGGCGGCGGTCTGGACATTGCCCATTGATTTACTCCCTGCGGTCTCTTTGCGTTTTTTCGCTTAGCCGATTCGCCGCTTGTTGAATCCCCCACGGCGTGATCGATGGGTCAATCATTGGGCCAGCGGCTTATCTCCGAAAGTAATCTTTCATGTTATGAATAGACGCTTTCGGAATATGTGAAACGGTCATTTCCGCCATAGCCACGGCCTGCAAGGCTTCCAGCGATTCGTCAGAATCGACATGCTTTCCCGGCATAAAAAGTATTCATCCAAGGCATCGGATCTTGGAAATAACCAAACAAAAAAGGCCGATGCATGTTTAATGCATCGGCCTTCGATGACTGAATTTCTTATTGCTTCACAAGCTCAACAGTCCTGGTTTCGACGGTGAACAATCTTGATAACTAACGACTGGCATTGGTCTGTTGCACGCCGATGGCCGGCGCAATCACTGCTGTCTCCGAACGCGGCGTGCCCGCCGGCACCCAGTCATAACTTACAGGAAGGGCTCGATAGACCCAGTTGCTGATCGCGTCACTGCCCGGTGCCTTGCCCAGATAAGGGCTGACGTATTCCCAGACGTTTTCACCACTGGCGGTCACCTGGAAAAACCGCCCGTTCATGCCTTCGTCGATCAGCGTGTTGCTGTTGGGCAAGCGCCTCGCGCTGCTGATGAACGAGCTGTAGAACGCCCACCCCGGCTGCTTCGAATTCGCCGCGCTGTACTGCCAGACGATTTCATTTTTCACCGGGTCGATCTCCAGCACCCGCGAACCGGAAATCAGCCCCAGCGTGACGTTCGGGTAACCCGCCGAACCCTGGTTGTCGAACACCAGCAGATTGCCCGCGCCGGGCAGTCCGGCCGGGATGATGTGCGCGTCATGCTGGCCGACGAACTGGTCTACCGGGCGCGGGATTTTCTGCGCGGTTTTCGGACTGGCCAGCGGCAAATTCGGCCCCAGGCGCCAGACCACCTTGCCGCTGTGTTTGTCGATGATCGCGATGAAGTTGGCGTTGCGCGAATCGATCAGCAGGTTGTCCGGGTTGAAGCGCTTGTCGCCGGCATCGAACCACTTGTTCGGCCCGACCAGGCTGAGGTTGTTGATGTGCAGATAATCCGGATTTTCACTGGCGCGAACCAGCTTCAACTGCTCGGTGGTGAAGCCGAATTCGTTCAAGTGATCCGACGCCAGCCACTGCCATTTCACCTCGCCGGCGGGGCTGACTTCATAGATCGCATCGTCAATCACCTCGGGCACTTTGAAGCCTTTGACCTTGTGCACCTTGTTCGCCAGCACCACGGTGTTGCCGTTGCTCAGGCGACGCTGATCGTGATGCTGTTGCGCCGCCCCACCGGGGGCCTTGTCGCCCCATTGCCAGACGACTTTGCCATTCCAGTCCAGCTCGCCGACGCTCTGATTGCCGAGGCCGTTGCCGGCGGAACCGAGCTTGCCCGGATCCTTTTCGCTCAGTTGCAGCAACACATGGCCGCGCTCGCCACCGACCAGTTGCGGGTCGATGATCGCCGACGGGAAACCGGCCTGAGGCCAGTTCTTGACCTCGTTGCCGTTCATGTCGATCAGGTGCGTCTGCTTGTCGGCACCGCTGAAGATCACATACTGATTGAAGGCCTTGGCCGGGTCGTAACGGGTGACGCCGGTGGGGTAGACGCTGGGCGCGGCGAGCGCCCCGGCACTGAGCACTGCGCCGGACAACAACACCGGTAAAGCGGTTTTGATGCGCAACATGATGCAGCTCCTTGAAGGATCGATCAGAAGTCGTAGCGACCAGTGACACCGAGGGTGCGCGGCGTGCCGAGCAGGCCTTCATAGCCGCCGTTGCCGCCGGTCCACAGGGTTGTGTAGTAGGTTTTGTCGAAGGCGTTTTTCAGCCACAGCGAGACATCCCACTGACCCTGATTGAAATCGCCGCGCAGGCCGGTGGAGAGATTGACCACCGCGTAACTCGGGATCTGGCCGTAGTCGGAATCTTCGACCGTGCCCACCGCTTTGGAGCGGAACGCGTAGCTGCCGGTGACGTAAGGTTGCAGGCCGTTATTCAGATTCCATTCGTACTTGCCGTTGGCGTTGCCGATCCACTTCGAGGCGCCGACCACCTGATGGCCGCTGAGGTCGCAAGAGGCCGGAGCACCCGGTGCCTGGCTGACTTCCGGCGGGCACGGCGCGTCCTTGTACGAGAGGTAACTGACGTCGTTGTACGAGCCGTTGAAGTTCAGCGTCAGGCCGCGCAACGGGATCACGGTGCTCTCGAACTCCACGCCGCGCGAGCGCACCGAACCGGCGTTGGTCAGGTATTGCACACGGTTGACGTCGTCGTAGGCGTTGGTCTGGTAAGCGTTGACCTGAGTCCAGAACACGTTGGCGTTGAGCTGCAAACGGCGATCCCAGAGCGTGCTCTTGAAACCGAGTTCGGCGTTGTTGGCGCGCTCGGTACCGATAAGCAGCGAGTCGGCACCAGCGGTCGGGGCCGAGCCGACCACAAGGTTGACCCCACCGGATTTTTCACCATGAGACAACGTGGCGTAGCCGAGCAGATCATCGGTGAAGCGATAGCTGAGGTTGAGCAATCCGGACGGGCTGGAGCTGTACTGGTTCAGGTCGCCGGAATCGTAGGCACCGGTCCGGCCGCGTCGCGCAGTGGCTGCGGCCCCCGTGACAGCGGCGCCACCGACCGGCGCATCACGATTGACCCAGGCGTTCTTCTCTTCATAAGTGCCACGCACCCCGGCGGTGAAATCCAGTCGCGGGGTCAGGTGCCAGGTGCCTTGGGCGAACAACGCGAAGCTGTCGGTCTTGATATGGCCACGGCCGACACTGTTGACGTTGGCCAGCGCGCCCCGTGGCGTGCCGTTCCAGATGTCTGCCTGCGGGCCGTAATAGGCGAAGGATTTGTTGTCCAGGTCCGAGCCGAAATAGTAGGCACCGAGGACGTAATCGAAGAACTCGCCCTTGGGCGAGGCGAGACGAAATTCCTGGGAATACTGTTTGTCCTCCACCGACACCCCGGCGTTGTAGGTTGCCGGCACGTTGAGGCCATCATCGTTGCGCGGGGTGAAATTCCAGAAGCGGTAGGAGCTGACCGAGGTCAGGGTGAAGTCGCTCGGCAGGGTCCAGTTGGCCTCCACCGACGTGCCGCCCTGATGCACGGTGACGTGCTGATCATTGTCCAGATTGACCTTGCGGTGCGAGCCGTTGACCAGCGTCGCGCCGGCAGCGGCGGCGCGGGCCGAGTAGAGATTGACGCCATTGATGGTCGGCCCGGTGTTGTACAACACGCGGGTGCCGGCGCTGGAATCCTCTTCGTTGTAATCACCGATCCAGCGCAGGTTGAAATTCTCGTTGGGCTTGAACAGCAGTTGCGCCCGGAAGCCGTCGCGGGAGCCGCCATTCAAATCATGGCCGTTGAATTCGTTCTTGATGTCACCGTCGCTGCGGGTGCGATAGGCAGAGATGCGTCCGGCCAACTGATCGTTGAGCGGCCCGGAAATCGTGCCCTTGGTCTGGAAATAACCGTCCTCGCCGACCGAGGTTTCGATGCTGCGCTCCGGGGTGAAACTCGGCGCGCGGGTGCTGATGTTGATCACGCCGGCGGTGGTGTTCTTGCCGAACAACGTCCCCTGCGGCCCGCGCAGGACTTCGAGCTGCTCGATGTCCATCAGATCGAACACCGCCATCCCCGGACGGCCCAGATAAACGTTGTCGATGTACAGCCCGACGCTGCCTTCCAGACCATCGCTGGCCGGGTTGTTGCCCAGGCCCCGGATCGACACGCTGGACTGGCGCGCATGCATGTAGGCGACGTTGACGCTGGGCACCAGTTGCTGCAGATCCTGAATCCGGTAGACCCTTTGCGTCTCCAGAGTCTGGCCGCTGACCACGCTCATGGGCGTCGGCACGTCCTGAGAACTTTCTTCTCGACGGCGGGTGGTGACGGTCACGGTTTCCAGTTGCGAAGTGGCGGTCGCGGTCTTGCCGGCCGGTGCTGGCACAGGGGTTTCCGTTTCAGCGGCGTAGCCGTGGGTCCAGCTGGCACTCCCCGCCAGCAACAGGGCCAGAGGCAGACGTTTGAGCCGTCGTGGCGGCGGCGGTGAAGCGAGATTCAACGGACTCATGGGGCTGCTCCTGGTCAAAAAACACGCAGACATCTTCCGTGCCGCATATTCTTTTAAGTTATTTATTTATGTTTTTACAAAGATTTACTGCATAAGAGATTGCCTTTATAAGGAGTCGACCCAATGCATATCCAATGCATTTCCCGGATATTTTTTATGTGAAAAATGCATATCGACTTGCGCCAACTCAGACACTTCATCGCCCTCGCCGAACAACGCAGCTTCGTCGCGGGCGCGCAGGCGGTGAACCTGTCGCAGTCGGCATTCAGCCGCAGCATTCAGGCGCTGGAACACAGCGTCGGTTGCCAGTTGGTGGATCGCGGACGCAAGGAATTGCCGCCGACCAAACAGGGCCAGGTGCTGCTTGAACACGCGCGGCGACTGGTCAGCGGTGCGCAGCAGATGGCCAACGAGATCAGCCAGTTCAACGGATTGGAGGCGGGGGAATTGCGCTTCGGTTGTGGCCCGGCGCCAGCGGCGGGATTGATCCCGCGAGCGATCGGCAGCTTCATCGGCCGCTACCCGAAAGCGCGAGTGCATTACCAGGTCGATGACTGGCAGAGCCTGAGCAAACGGCTGCTGAGCGAAGAGTTCGAATTCTTCGTTGCCGACACTCGGCACTTCGAAGCAGATCCGGATTATCTGACCCACCGCTTGCGGCCACGCAAATGGCATTTCTGCTGCCGCGCCGGGCATCCGCTGGCCGCATCGGATCGGGTCACGGCCGAGCAATTGATGAGTTATCCACTGGCCGTCAGCATTCGTCCGCCGAATCTGCGCAAGGTCATCGTCGACCTCAGTGGCCGCCCGGATTTCGTTCCGAATGTGGAATGTGAAAACAGTGCCAGCCTGCTCGGCGTTGTATTGCGCTCCGATGCAATCGGCATCGTTGGCGCCTATTCGGATGCACTGCATCAAGCGCGGGGTGAACTGGTGTGCTTGAAGGTCGAAGGGTTGGCGGATGATCTGGAGGAGCTTTACACCCGTTACGGAATTGTCAGCCGCGCCGGGTATCGGCTGTCGCCGTTGGCCGAGGCGATGATCGAGCAGATCAAGGCGATCGATGCGGTGGATGAGGAGGTGTGTTCACTGGCGAACCTCGCCGTCTGAGCCCATGCGTTTCATGCATGGCAAGCATTCCCCGAATGCACTTGCCGAACACCCTCGCCGAAAGCGAAAAACCTCGCCTGTCTTTCTGACTGGTGAACCCCATGTCCAACCCGCAAAACCCTGTGCGCAACGTTCTGTACATCATGTGCGATCAACTGCGCCGCGATTACCTGTCGTGCTACGGCCACCCGCACCTGCACACCCCAAACATCGATCGCCTGGCCGCTGCCGGCGTGCGCTTCAGCCGCGCCTACACCCAGGGCACGATCTGCGGACCGTCGCGGATGTCGGCTTACACCGGGCGCTATGTCAGCAGCCATCAGGTGGCGTGGAACGCCGTGCCGCTGCCGCTGGAAGAACTGACCATCGGCGATTACCTGCGGCCCCACGGCATTCGTACTGCGCTGGTCGGCAAGACCCACGCCACGGCCAATGTGGACGCCTTGCAGCGGTTGGCGATCAACCCCGAAAGCGCCCAGGCCGAAGTGCTCAATGAAGTCGGCTTCGAGCCGTACTTTCGTCACGACGGCATCTTCCCCGACAACCCGCTGTTCGATGACAAACGCGAATCCGCGCCATACACCCACTACCTGCGCGAGCAGGGTTTCGAAGGGCGTAACCCCTGGCATGACTGGGCCAACGCGGCCGAAGGCGACAACGGCGAAATCCTCAGCGGCTGGAAAATGCGTAATGCCCATTTGCCGGCACGAATTCCCGAGCAACATTCAGAGACTGTCTACACTACAAATCGAGCCATCGACTTCATCGGTGAGCAAGGTGAAAAACCGTGGTTTTTACACCTGTCCTATATCAAACCCCACTGGCCCTACATCGTACCGGCGCCGTACCACACTTTTTACAGTACGAAATCGATTCTCGAACCGGTACGTAATGCCTCTCCAAGCGACCACCCGGTCTATCAGGCCTTTCGCCAGCATGAGGAAAGCCTGAATTTCTCCAAAGATCCGGTACGACTGAACGTGATCCCGACGTACATGGGCCTGGTCAAACAGGTCGATGATCAGTTGGGGCGGCTGTTCGATTTCCTGCAAAGCAACGGCCGCTGGGAGGACACGCTGATCGTGTTCACCAGCGATCACGGCGACTTCCTGGGCGATCACTGGCTGGGCGAGAAGGAGTTTTTGCTGGAGCAGGCGGTGGGCGTGCCATTGATCGTGCGCGATCCGCGTACGGCAGCGGATGTCACGCGGGGCACGGTGGATGAACGCCTGGCGGAAACCATCGACGGCGTGCCGACCTTTCTCGACGCGCTGGGCGTGACGGGCGCCGAGCATCGCCTGGAAGGTCGCTCGCTGATTCCGCTGCTGCACGGTGAAAACCCGGACTGGCGCCGCTATGCGATCAGCGAATACGACTACGCCTTCCAGGCCCCGGCGCGGGAGCGACTGGGCCAGCCGATCGACCGTTGCCGCATGACCATGGTGCGCAGCGAGCGCTGGAAATACCTGGCGTATGACGGCTTCCGGCCGCAGCTTTTCGATCTGTTGAATGATCCGCAGGAGCTGCAGGATCTGGGCGCGGACCAGGCGTATGCGGCGGTGCGCGAGGAGCATGCGGGGTATCTGTTCGAGTGGGTGCGCGGGTTGAAGCGGCGCACGACGATCAGTCATCAGGAGATTGATTTGCGCGGGCAGCGGTTTCGCTATGGGGAGCCCGAGACCGAGAAGCTCGTTCAGATTGGCGTTTGGTAGTGATCGAGCGAAGGCAAGAGCAAGAGCCCCCTCACCCTAACCCTCTCCCGGAGGGAGAGGGGACTGACCGCGGGATATTGGTGATTTGCGCTGACCTGTATGAGCTTTGCTGAATCCATAATCGACTTGATCCTTCAGGTCGATGTATGGCGCCAGACATCTCGGTCAGCTCCCTCTCCCTCCGGGAGAGGGCGGGGGTGAGGGGCTTTTGATCTTCTGCTCTTACTCACGCCCTTTGATGGTCTGGCTACGCTGCCCATTCGCCCCGACCGGCACTTCTCCTTTCAGCGTCACCCGCCGCACCACCCGATCCTGAGTGCCGTAATCATCAATCGCATAATGCTGCGTCGAACGGTTATCCCAGATCGCCACATCACCGGCCTTCCAGCGCCAGCGCACGACGTTCTCCTGGCGGATCACATGACTTTGCAGCAAGCCGAACAGGTGCGCCGAATCGGCCTGGGAATAGCCCTTGATGCGTTTGACGAAATGCCCCAGCAGCAAGCTCTTTTCGCCGCTGATCGGATGCACACGCACCACCGGGTGCTCGGTCTCGTAGACGGTCGAGGTGAAGATCTTGCGATAGCGCTCGAGCTTCTCCGCCGACACGTCCGGCTTCACGGCGGCGTAGTCGTACTCGTTGCTGTGCACGGCCACCAGTTTGTCTGCCAGCTCACGCAATTCAGTCGGCAGTTCGTTGTACGCGGTCGCGGTGTTCGCCCACAGCGTGTCGCCACCGAACGCCGGGGCCACCACCGAGCGCAGGATCGAGGCTTTCGGGTAGGCATCGACGAAGGTCACGTCGGTGTGCCACGAGTTGGCGCGCTGCCCTTCGGCGCCGTCCAGTTCCAGCAGATAACGGGTGCCTTCGCGGGACGGCACGGTCGGGTGCGCCACCGGCTCGCCGAGCAGATGCGCGAAGGCTTCCTGACGTTGATCGTCGAGCTGGGTCTGCTCGCGGAAGAACACGACCTTGTACTGGATCAGCGCCTGTTGAATGGCTTCAACCGTCGCGGCATCCAGCTCACCGGACAAGTGCACGCCACGGATTTCGGCGCCGATACGGCCGGCCACCGGATGAATATCCAGCGCGTGGACAGCGGGTTTTACAGCGAGTGCGGCATTGCTCATGGGTAGACCCTCATCGACTGCTTGCGGTTGGACGGCAGCGAAACAACGCTCTATCTATATTCCATTTACATCTAATAGATATTCACATGCTTCGTTGACGGAATAAGAGCTTGCATTTAAAACCTCAAGCAACCTCGTCGCAAATGCCTTCGAGCTATTTTTAGGATGCCGGAAAAGCATATGGATCTTCGCCAGTTGCGCTACTTCATCGCCCTCAACGAACACCGCAGTTTTGTCCGCGCGGCTGACGCCATGGGCATCACTCAACCGGCGTTCAGCCGCAGCATCCAAGGGCTGGAGCAGGAGTTCGGCTGCGTGCTGGTGGATCGCGGCAACAAGGATCTGCGCCCGACACCCGAAGGCCAAGTGGTGCTGCAACACGCCCTGACCCTGGTGCAGGGCGCGGCGTTGCTCAGCGCCGAAGTGACGCAGATGACCAAGCTCGACGCCGGCGAACTGCATTTCGGTTGCGGCCCGGCGCCAGCGGTGAAACTGGTGCCGGATGCGGTGGCGCAATTCATCAATGCGCACCCGAAAGTGCGCACCTGTTTTCAGGTGGATAACTGGGAAAAACTCAGCCGCGCCCTGAGCCGCGAAGAGATCGAATTCTTCATCGCCGACATCCGCCATTTCGAGTCCGACCCGAACTTCCAGACCCAGCCGCTGACGCCCAAGCGCGGGGTGTTTTTCTGCCGGCCGGGGCATCCGCTGCTGGCCAAGGAAAGCCTGTCGACCAACGACATGTTCGACTACCCGCTGGCGACCACGCTGATCCCGCCAGGCATTCGCAAACTGCTGGCGAATCTCAGCGGACGGATCGACTTTTCGCCTACCATCGAGACCGAGCACTTTCCGGCGCTGGTGAAAGTGGTGCTGCAATCCAACGCGATTGGTGTCGGCACTGAAGAGGCGTTTGTCGAGGACATCGCCCAAGGCTCGCTGGCGCTGCTGCATTGGCGCAATCTGCCGCAGAATCTGGAGAGCATGAATGCGCGGTGCGGGATTGTGAGCCGCACGGGATTCCGGCTGTCACCGGCAGCGCGGGCGATGATCGAGACGTTGGTGGCGGTGGATAAACAGGCGATCAGCGTCGCGGTTTGAGGGTCATTCCCACGCTCTGCGCAGGAATGACCACATGACTCAGAGCTTCGCAGCCGCCAGCTCAGGCGCCACCCACTCGTTCACCTTGAACGGCTTGCGAATCAGCTTCTGCTGCGCCGCCAGATCCACCTTGCCCTGCAGGTTTTCGAGGAACAGCGGATCCAGTGTCGACGGGAACACTTCGCTCAGATTCTGATCCTTCAGATCCTGGGTGAGGATCACTGGCGGATAACTAGCCAGTCCCGACACAAGCTGCACGTAAGCGTCCTTGTTGCTGTCCTGAGTCAACCACTCCACCGCCTGCTGCTGCGCCTTGAGCAGCTTCGCCACGGCTTCCGGATGCCCGTCGACAAATTTGCCGGTGCCCACCAGCACCGACTGCACACTGCCGGCGCCACCGAGATCCCTGGTGTTAAGCGGCAACTCGGCCAGGCCTTTGGCCTGCAATGCAGTCAACCCGGAACTGCCCCACGACGCATCGATCTGCTTCGCCGCCAGCGCCGCAACCGCTGCGTTGAAATCGAGGTTGATCACCTTCACGTCCTTCTCGCTCAGGCCCACGCTGGCCAGCGCCGCATCGAACGACAACTGGGTCGCGGTGCCCCGGAAGATCGCCACGCGCTTGCCTTTGAGATCCTGCAGCGTCTTGATCCCCGAACCAGGCACCACGCCGAGGTATTGCTTCACACCCCGGGCGCTGGCGCTGAGCAGGCGCGTATCCAGACCGTTGGACTTGCCGATGATGGCCGCCAGATCTCCGAGATAGGCCAGATCCACCTGACCGTTGGCGAACGCCTCGTTGATCACAGGTCCGGCGCCCTTGAAGAAGCTCCACTGAATCTTGATGCCCTGATCGGCGAAAGCCTTTTCGAAGATCTGCTGATCGCGCAACACGTCCACGATGCCCCCGCCGCTGTGTTGAGTACCCGCACTCAGATCAGGCACGGCAATCCTGATTTCCTTGAGCTCGTCGGCCTGGGCAGAGAACGCCAGCAGACCCGCCAGTGCCGGCGCGGCAAACAGACTGATGACACGTTTGAAGGGAAGGTTCATGGGTGCGGCTCCTGATCACGGCGGGCATTGAGGAGCCGAAAGTAGGCACATTCCGTATCAACGTTTAAATACTTAAAAAGCACATTTTTATAGCTTTTCAAGCTAAGCCAGCAAAGTCGGGACATGCAGAGCCGTATGCATGGAGAGCATCGAAAATATTCTTCGAATGCATTGGATGCGCGCAGGGCTGGAGGCCTTAAATGGCGCTGCTTATCTCCAAAATGATTATTTTCCAACTCACTTATAACAATTGGTTTTTAGCTAATTCCGCTGACACGATCCAACCCGACAACGGAGGTCACCCATGGCCCGTGAATCCCTGCTCAGCCTGCCACTGGCCGCACCGCCGTTGAAAAGCCGGCGCACCTGGCCAAGCCTGAGCCACCGCGTTTTACCCTGGATATTACCGCTCGGACTGTTCGCCCTGTGGTGGCTGGCGGCGCGCAATCAATGGATGAGCGAACAGATCCTGCCCGCGCCGTCACTGGTGTGGAGCAGCACGATCGAACTGTCCCAGGGCGAGTTGTGGAGTCATTTGTGGATCAGCCTGCAACGGTTGTTCTGGGGACTGCTGGCGGGTGTTAGCGCCGGCGCAGTGCTCGGTGCGGCGCTGGGCTTCAGCCGCCGCCTCGAGCGCCTGATCTTCCCGACATTCGCCGGCCTGGCCCAAGTGCCGACGTTGGCGTGGATTCCGTTGTTCATGGTGTTTTTCGGCATCGGCGAAACGCTGAAACTGGTGGTGCTGGTCAAGGCCATCGTGGTTCCGGTGACCTTGCATACGCTGGTCGGCGTGCGCGATGCGCAACCCAAGCTGCGCGAAGCCGCCGCTGTTTTACGTTTGCCTCCACGACTGTTGATCCGCCGACTGGTGCTGCCCGCCGCCCTCCCGGCGTTCATGGCTGGCGTGCGTCTGGCGCTGGCCGCTGGCTGGACCTCGTTGCTCGCCGTCGAGCTGCTGGCCTCCAGCGAAGGCATCGGTTACCTGATGGTCTGGGCGCGACAGCTGTTCATGCTCGACATCGTCTTCGTGTGCATCGTGGTGATCGGTCTGATCGGCGTGGCGATGGATCGCGGCATCGGTCTGCTGGACAAAAAACTGGTGCACTGGCCGCACCCGGCCACGGCGGAGATTCGTCGCGGCCCGCGCTACGAAGGCTGGCAGCGCGTACAGCCGTGGCTGCTGCCGCTGGCGCTGTTTGCGTTGTGGCAACTGGCGGTCGATCAGCAATGGATCGATGCCAACATTCTGGTCAGCCCGTGGGTGGTGCTTGAGGCGACGAAAAACGGATTGCTCGACGGCACGTTGATCTCGGGCATGGCCCTGAGCCTGGGCCGCACACTCGGCGGCTTGCTGATTGGCGGCGGCCTCGGCCTCGTGCTGGGTTTGTTGCTGGGTCTGTCGCGTACCAGCGAACGCGTACTCGGCCCGACCCTCGCCGCCCTGCGCCAGATCGCGATTTTCGCCTGGGTGCCGCTGCTCACCGCGTGGTTCGGTCTGGGCGAACTGGCGAAATGGGTGTTCGTCGCCCTCGCCGCGTTCTTTCCGTTGTTTGTCGCGACTCAACGCAGCGTCGCCAACCTCTCGCCGCAACTCAATGAAGCCGCGCAGGTGCTGCGCCTGAGCCTCACTCAGCGCCTGCGCCGACTGGTCCTGCCGGGCGCCGCGCCGGGGATTTTCGCCGGTCTGCGCCTGAGCCTGATCTACGCCTGGCTCGGCACCATCGGCGCCGAATATTTCATGCCGTCCAACGGCGGCATCGGCAGCCAGATGATCGGCGCCCAACAACTGCTGCACATGGACCTGATCATGGCCGGGATGCTGCTGGTCGGCCTCACCGGCGCCCTGCTCAACCTCATTGGCGAACGCCTGGAAATCCGCGCCACCCGCTGGAGACACGCATGAACGCACCGATTGTCAGCTTCAACCATGTAGGCAAATCTTTTGACGTCGACGGTTTCGAACTGGAGGCGATTCGCGAATTCAACCTCGACATCGCCGAGGGCGAATTCGTCGCCATCGTCGGTTCCAGCGGCTGTGGCAAATCCACCTTGCTGCGTTTGCTGGTGGGTCTCGACACGCAGTTTCGCGGGCAGATCAGCGTCGATGGCAAAGCCGTCAATGGCATTGGCGGCGAGCGCGGCATCGTGTTTCAGGAGCACCGTTTGTTCCCGTGGCTGACGGTGGCCGACAACATCGGCCTGGGCCTGGTCAACGAGCCGCTGGCTGCCTCCGAAAAGCAGCAACGCGTCAACGATTTCATCGAACTGGTGGGCCTGCGCGACTTCACCCGCGCCTACCCGCATCAACTCTCCGGCGGCATGGCCCAGCGCGTGGCGATTGCTCGCGGGCTGGTGGCAAGCCCACGAATCCTGCTGCTCGACGAACCCTTCGGCGCCCTCGACGCGCTGACCCGCCAGCAGATGCAGGACGAACTGCTGGCGATCCGCGAGCGGGCAAAGATCACCACGATTCTGGTCACCCACGATGTCGAGGAAGCGATTTTCCTCGCCGACCGCGTGGTGGTGATGGAACCGCGCCCCGGCCGGATCAAGCGGGTGGTGGACATCGCCCTGCCCCATCCGCGCCAGCGCAGCAGTTTCGACTTCCATCAGCTGCGCGAAGAACTGCTGCACGAACTGACCAGTGACGACCATTACCAACCGAGCGCACCGGTGCAGATCCGCGATCTGCCGCTGTCGTTCATTGCCTGCTGAACAGGAGCCTGTCGATGCCGCAACGTCCCAACTTTCTGGTGATTCTGGCCGATGACCTCGGTTTCTCCGACATCGGAGCCTTCGGCGGCGAAATCGCCACGCCGAACCTCGATGCCCTGGCCAACAATGGCCTGCGCCTGACCGATTTTCATACCGCACCAACCTGCTCGCCGACCCGCTCGATGCTGCTCACCGGCACCGATCACCACATCGCCGGCATCGGCACCATGGCCGAAACCCTGACCCCGGAGCTGATCGGCAAACCGGGTTACGAAGGCTATCTCAACGACCGTGTCGTGGCGTTGCCGGAGTTGCTGCGCGAGGCCGGTTATCAGACGTTGATGAGCGGCAAATGGCACCTGGGCCTGACCGCCGAACTGGCGCCTCACGCCCGAGGCTTTGAGCGCTCGTTCTCGCTGCTGCCCGGCGCGGCGAATCACTACGGATTCGAACCGACCTACGATGAACACACACCCGGCCTGCTGAAATCCACCCCGGCGCTGTACATCGAGGACGACAGGTTCATCGACGAACTGCCCAAGGATTTCTATTCCTCCGACGCGTTCGGCGACAAGCTGTTGCAGTACCTCAAGGAGCGCGACCAGAGCCGGCCGTTCTTCGCGTACCTGCCGTTTTCCGCACCGCACTGGCCGTTGCAGGCGCCCGCCGACATCGTCGAAAAATATCGCGGCCGCTACGACGCGGGGCCGGAAGTGCTGCGCCTCGAGCGTCTGGAAAAGCTCAAGTCGCTGGGGCTGATCGAGCCGGATGTCGAGCCGCATCCGCTGATCCAGCTGACCACGCAATGGGACGCGCTGAGCGATGAACAAAAACAGATTTCCGCCCGGGCGATGGAGGTCTACGCGGCGATGGTCGAGCGTATGGACTGGAACATCGGGCGCGTCGTCGATTACCTGCGCCAGCAGGGCCAGCTCGACAACACCTTCATCCTGTTCATGTCCGACAACGGTGCCGAAGGCGCGCTGCTGGAAGCCTTCCCGAAATTCGGTCCGGAGCTGGTGACCTACCTGAGCCAGCACTACGACAACAGCCTCGACAACATCGGCCGCGCCAATTCCTACGTCTGGTACGGGCCGAACTGGGCGCAGGTGGCCACCGCGCCGTCGCGCCTGTTCAAGGCGTTCACCACCGAGGGCGGGATTCGCGTTCCGGCACTGTTGCACTATCCGCAACTGCCGCTGAAGGGGCAGATCAGCCATGGTTTCGGCACGGTGATGGACATCACGCCGACCATTCTCGATCTGGCCGGCGTGCGGCATCCCGGCAAGCAGTGGCACGGCAAACCGGTGGCGCCGTTGCGTGGTAAATCGTGGCTGGGCTTCCTGTCCGGCGAGACGGCGCAGGTGCATGACGAACACACGGTCACCGGTTGGGAATTGTTCGGGCGCCGGGCGATTCGGCAGGGTCAGTGGAAGGCGGTGTGGATCCCCGGCCCGGTGGGGCCGGCAACCTGGCAGCTTTACGATCTCGGTAGTGATCCGGGGGAGATTCATGACCTGGCGTCGAGTCAGCCGCAGAAACTTGAAGCGCTGATCGAGCATTGGCAGCGGTATGTGGAGGAGACCGGGGTGATTTTGAGTGAGTCGCCGTTTCAGCCGGATTGAGGTGGCAAGATCAAGAGCTGCCCTCACCCCAGCCCTCTCCCGGAGGGAGAGGGAGCCTACCGAGGTGTCTTTCGCTATACATCGACCTGAAAAAACCAGTCGACTATGGATTCAGAACAGTTCGTTCACGTCGGCGTACTTCCCCAATATCCCCCAATCAGTCCCCTCTCCCCCCGGGAGAGGGTTAGGGT
>NZ_POHV01000042.1:0-54443 GCF_002884345.1 Pseudomonas sp. GW456-12-10-14-LB2 | reverse complement strand
ACCGAGAAGATCGAACCATTGAAAGCACCAGACAAACCGGCATTTCCAACTCCTCCCAGGCTTCGATGAACTGAAGCGACCTGCCTTCGAAACCTACTTAACTCATTGAATCTCAAGGAGTTTTCCGTTTCGACTACGCCGGAAGTGGGGCGAATTATAGAGACTCAGAATCTGCCGTCAACCCCTAATTTGCGTTTTCTATCAAGAGAGGGAAAAAGGCTGCTCCTATATAGACGCGAACGCAGTGAGTGCGCACTATATTGCCCAACACACCAGCTACTTCCTCGGATGATGCCACGCAATGAACGACCAACCTCGCAGCCTTGCCTCAACCCTGTTCCCGGTTGGCCTTCTATTAATAGCTATGGCATCAATCCAGTCCGGCGCTTCGCTGGCTAAAAGCATGTTCCCCATCGTGGGCGCCCAAGGCACAACGACGCTGCGTTTGATTTTCGCCAGCGTGATCATGCTGTTACTGCTCAAACCCTGGAGGGCGAAGCTGACAGCCAAGTCGCTGCGCACAGTGATTGTCTACGGGATGGCGCTGGGGGGGATGAACTTCCTCTTCTATATGTCGCTACGCACCGTTCCGCTCGGCATCGCAGTTGCCTTGGAGTTTACCGGCCCGCTGGCGGTCGCCATCTATGCCTCACGTCGCGCAATCGACTTTGTTTGGATTGCCCTGGCTGCAATCGGCTTGTTGCTATTGATACCGACTGGCGCTACGTCCGCGGGCATCGATCTGGTCGGTGCTGGTTATGCACTGGGAGCCGGCGTTTGCTGGGCGCTATACATTCTGTTCGGCCAAAAGGCCGGCGCAGATAACGGCGTGACCACCGCAGCGCTTGGCGTGATGATCGCAGCCCTGTTCGTCGCCCCCATCGGCATCGTCCATGCCGGCAGCGCACTGCTGACTCCGGCATTGATCCCGATCGCTATCGGCGTCGCGATCCTGTCTACCGCCCTCCCCTACACACTGGAAATGGTCGCCCTCACCCGCATGCCCGCCCGCACTTTCGGCACGCTGATGAGCATCGAACCGGCCTTTGGCGCGCTGTCGGGCCTGCTATTCCTTCAGGAATACCTTTCTTTGTCACAATGGATGGCGATCCTGTGCATTATTCTGGCCTCCGTCGGTGCAACCATGACCATGGGCAGCACTGCCAAACCCGCCATCGCCGCGGATTAAAAGGGGATTGAACGAAGGTCTGGCATTTGGCGCTCATTTAGGCCATGTTTAGCCTCGCAACCCAATGCCAGACATGGATTTTTTCGGATAGGGACATCGGAACGCGTCAAGCGAGAGCGCATACAGGCAGACCCGAGCGCCAGACTCGAGGCCGCCATAAGGACGGTAATGAAACGAATTTTGATACTGATCGCCATACTCGCCGTTGCGGGCTGCGCGGCGACGTCGAAGACCCAGGTCAAGCATGGCAAGAAAGGGCTGCACATCAACTGTTCGGGGTTGTCCTCTTCTTGGGACAAGTGCTACGCCAGCGCTGCAAACTCTTGCGCGCCGAAGGGCTACAAGGTAATCGCCAAATCAGGCGATACCGTGGAAGAACCGGGTGATTACCCCTTCGGCCTCAACCCCGCCGGCTATACCAGCCGCAGCATGATCGTCATCTGCAAATAAACCATCGCCACTAGTGCGTTCGCGAAGCGGCGAGCTGGTGTCCGATCTCCTCATGACAGGACTTCAGCACCCGTTGCTGAATCTTCGGTGACGCCAACATACGCGCCACCACCAGTGCCCCGACACATTGCGACAGAATCGCCCAGGCCAGGCTGTCGCTTTCCAGAATCTGCGCCCAACTTTCCTGAAGCTTACAAATCCACAGCTCGGCCTGCTCCCGCACAACAATATCCGACCGCGCTATCTCGGCGCCCAGTGAAGGCAATGCGCAGCCCAGCTCAGGCTGCTCGACATGGGCCATGTTCAGATACAGTTTCAGGCACCGCTCCAGCCGTTCGCGATCCTGCGTACCCTGCCCGCCCAAGCGTTCAAGACTCTGGCACAACTCGCGCTCGACGATAGCCGCGAACAGGGCGTCCTTGGACGAGAAATGGCTGTAGAACGCGGCCCCGCTCAAGCCGATCGCCTTCATCAGGCCATCGACGCCCATTGATGAAAACCCGGTCTTTTTCGCAGACAGCGAGCTGCTTTGCAGGAGCTTTTCTTTGGTTTCCAGCTTGTGACCGGCGGAATACCGCATGTATTTGTCCTCACATTGAGTGCCTTGACGCTGAGCAAATCCTAGCATAACGTTCGTTCACTTAACGATCGTTTACTAAAGGGATCCGCCCATGAATAACAAGAAGGTCGTATTGGTTGTCGGTGCAGGTGATGCCACGGGCGGCGCCATCGCCAAGCGGTTCGCCAAGGAAGGTTTCGTCGCGTGCGTCACGCGGCGCAGCGCCGACAAATTGCAGCCCTTGGTGGAAACCATTCAAGCGAACGGTGGCGAAGCCCACGGGTTTGCCTGCGACGCGCGCAAGGAAGAAGACGTAATTGCGCTGATCGAAGACATCGAAACCCGCCTCGGGCCGATTGAAGCATTCGTCTTCAACATCGGCGCCAACGTGCCCTGCAGCATCCTCGAAGAAACCGCACGCAAGTATTTCAAGATCTGGGAAATGGCCTGCTTCTCCGGATTCCTTAATGCCCGGGAAGTCGCCAAACGAATGGTGACCCGTAGCCGCGGCACTATCCTGTTCACCGGCGCAACTGCTGGATTGCGCGGCGCCTCAGGCTTTGCCGCATTCGCCGGAGCCAAGCACGGTATCCGGGCTCTGGCACAGAGCATGGCCAGAGAGCTTGGCCCGATGAACATCCATGTCGCCCACGTCGTGGTCGACGGCGCCATCGATACCGACTTCATCCGCGACAATTTCCCTGACAAATATGCCACCAAGGATCAGGACGGTATTCTCAATCCCGACCACATCGCCGAGAACTACTGGTATCTGCATAGCCAGCCACGGGACGCCTGGACGTTCGAACTGGATCTGCGTCCGTGGAACGAGCGCTGGTAATCCCCCCAATAACAAAAACAGAGTGCAGCGAACATGAGCAAAACCGTGGAGTTCTATTTCGATCTCGGCAGCCCCGCCACCTACCTGGCGTATTCCCAACTGCCGAAAATCTGCGCTGAAACCGGCAGCCAGTTGATCTACATTCCGATGTTGCTGGGCGGCGTCTTCAAAGCCACCGGCAACGCGTCGCCGGCAATGATCCCGGCCAAGGGTCGTTACATGTTTCAGGACCTGGACCGTTACGCCAAACGCTACGGCGTGCCCCTGAAATTCAACCCGCATTTCCCGATCAATACCCTGATGTTGATGCGTGCGGTCACCGGCATTCAACTGCGTGATCCCGATCGCTTTCAGGCGTTCATCGATTGCCTGTTCAAAGCGCTGTGGGTTGAAGGCCGCGCCCTTGATGAACCGTCAACAGTTGCCGCCGTGCTCACCGAACATGGCTTCAATCCTGAAGAAGTACTGGCATTGACCAACGATGAAGCAGTCAAGGCTGCGCTCAAAGACAACACCGAAACCGCCGTGAAGCGTGGCGTCTTCGGTGCGCCGAGCATGTTCATCGACAACCAGTTGTTCTTCGGTCAGGACCGGCTCGACTTCGTTGTGGAAGCCCTTCGCTAAATCTCCACGACCACACGCCCCTGAGCTGCTTTCGCTGCCAGCAGCTCATGGGCTTCTCCGGCGGTTTCCAGCGTGAACCGATGCGGATCGAGCAGAGGTCGCAGCTGACCGGACTCAATCAGCGCGGCAGCCTGTCGCAAAATCTCGCCATGATGCTCACAGCCCCTGCCGGTCAGTAACGGCAACAAGGTGAACACGCCCGAATACGTCGCCCCACGAAACGACAACGGCGCAAGACTGTGCTGCCCCCAACCGAGGCAACTCAGCACATGTCCGCTGTAGATCCGTGCGGCTTTGAACGAGGCGTCCAACGTCTCGCCGCCGACCGTGTCATAAACAATGTCGAACCCCTCCCCCGCCGTGAACTCGGCGACATAGTTCTCCACCGAGCTCTCTCGATAATCAATGAACGTCGCGCCATACCCCTCGATGATCGAGCGTTGTCCCGCAGAACCCGTTGCATACACTTCAGCACCGAATGCACGGGCCAGTTGTACAGCCACATGCCCGACGCCGCCCGCTCCACCGTGAATCAATACTTTATGCCCCGCACTCATCCGAGCCCGATCCACCAGGCCTTCCCACGCCGTGACCAATATCAATGGCAGGCTCGCGGCCTCGCGCGGGCTCAGGTTCAAAGGCTTACGCGCCAGCAGTCGTGCGTCCACCACTGCAAACTCGGCCAACGAACCTTGCGCGCCACCAATGCCTGTGGCCAACGCATACACCTCGTCGCCCGGCGCCCAATTCTGCACGCCCTCACCCACCGCTTCGACCACACCCGCCAGATCCAGCCCCAATACCGCCGGCAACGGTTGCCGGGCATGGGCTGCCTGTCCCGCACGGATTTTCAGATCCAGCGGATTAACACCGCTGGCCTTGATCCGCACCAGTACCTGTCCAGCCCCAGCCTCTGGGCGCTCAAGGGAAACCAAGCGTAACGGCCCGTTCGCGGTGTCCACTATCAGGGCTTTCATGTTGAGTGAGTCAGTCATTTCGGTCATTCCTGTGGGAGAAAGTGAAGCCATGGTCCCGCAGCAGACCCATGCCGATAAGACGTCAAATGACTATAGTGAGCATGCCGAATCGGCATGAATGAGGCGCTTCATGGACAAGCTCAACGCAATGGCCATCTTCGTCCGGGTGGTCGAACGCGGCAGTTTTTCCGCCGTTGCCCGGGAACTGCACACCACCCAGCCGACCATCAGCAAAGTCCTGCGCGCTCTTGAGAATGAACTGGGCGGCAAGCTGATTGCCCGCAGTACACGCAAGCTATCACTGACCGATGAAGGTCAGCGGTACTACAACGAATGTCGAAATATCCTCGCCGCTGTGGACGCCGCCGAGCACAGCTTCCAGTCCGGCAGGGAAACCGTGGCCGGACCTTTGCGGATCGGCTCCTCCGTCAGTTTCGGCCGTTTGAAGATCGCCTCGCGACTGGCGGAATTTCTGCAGCGCTACCCGCAGGTGCAGATCGACCTGCAACTCAGCGATCTGAATCTGGATCTGATCAGTGAAGGCCTGGACGTCAGTCTGCGCATCGGCGAGTTGAACGACAGCGGCATGATCGCCCGACGCATCGGCACCACCCACCGGCTCACGGTGGCGACGCCCGATTACCTGCAACGCCACGGCCACCCAAAATCACCTCAGGATCTTGCGCAGCACAACTGCCTGCAATTCAACCTGCTCAGCACTCAGAATCTGTGGACTTACGAGAAGGATGGCCAACACCACGACGTACGCATCCAGGGCAACGCCCAGAGCAACAACTCCGAAGCGATCCGCGAAATGGTCTTGGGAGGACTGGGGATTTCGCTGTCACCGGTCTGGTTGTTCAGCGAGGACTTGAAGGCCGGTCGAGTGGTCGCCCTGTTGCAGGACTATCAGACCCGATCATTGCCGATTCACGCCGTGTCCCCGGCGAACCGTCGCCAGTCCGCCAGGATCAACGCGTTTGTCGATTTCATGACCCAGGCGCTGGCTGCAGCGCCCGAGCTTCAACCTGTTAAATAGCAGCAGTACGCGTGTTCAACCATTGCAGTGCCGCGCCTTCAAGCAGCGGACTCAGGCGCTCGCGCACTTCGGCGTGATAGGCGTTAAACCACTGTTTCTCTTCCTGCGTCAGCAACGACGGCTCCAGGCAGCGAGTGTCGATCGGGCACAGGGTCAGGGTTTCGAACTTGAGGAACTCGCCGAACTCGCTGCTTCCCGCTTCAACGTTCATCGCCAGGTTCTCGATCCGCACACCCCAGCGGCCCGGACGATAAGTGCCCGGTTCAATGGAAGTGATCATCCCTGGTTGCATGGCAGTTTGCGGCGCCGGCGCCGCCTGATAGGCGATCACCTGCGGACCTTCGTGAACGTTGAGGAAATAACCCACGCCGTGGCCGGTGCCATGACCATAGTCGACGTTCTCTGCCCAGATCGGCGCGCGGGCAATCGCATCCAGCAGCGGCGACAGAATGCCTTTCGGGAAATGTGCGCGGGACAAGGCAATCACGCCTTTCAGCACACGAGTGCAATCGCGCTTCTGCTCTTCGGTTGGCGTACCAACAGCCACCATGCGCGTGATGTCGGTAGTGCCGCCCAGGTATTGACCACCGGAATCGATCAGCAACAATCCATCACCCTCGATCACCGCGTGCTCCTCCGGGGTGGCGTGGTAATGCGGCATCGCGCCGTTGGCGTTGAATGCGGCGATGGTGTTGAAACTCAGCGACACATAATCCGGACGACGCTCACGAGCAGCAGTGAGTTTCTCGTCAATGGTCAGCTCGGTAATGCGCTCGCGACCCCAGGCCGATTCCAGCCAGGTGAAAAACTCGCACAGCGCCGCGCCATCCTGCTCCATCGCCTGACGAATGTGCCCGGCGTCCGCCAGGCTCTTCTGCGACTTGGCCAGGGTGGTCGGGTTCAGGCCTTCGACCAGCTTCACGCCAGTGTCGAGGTTATCCAGCAGACCGCTGGTGACTCGCGCCGGATCCACCAGCAGGCTCGCGCCACTCGGAATAGCACGCAAGGCGTCAGCGACTTCGCTGTAGTCACGCAGGGTCACGCCGTCTTTTTCCAGCACCGCACGCAGCTCAGCATCGACCTTGCTCAGTGCCACAAACAGCGTGGCTTGTTGCTGGCTGATCAGCGCGAAGGAAACGAATACCGGATTGAACGACACATCGCCGCCGCGCAGGTTGAACAGCCAGGCGATGTCGTCGAGGGTGGCGATGAAGTGCCAGTCAGCACCGCGCTCCTGCAGGGTTTCGCGCAGTTTGCCGAGTTTCTCGCCACGGCTGACAGTCGCCTGCGGTGGCAGGTGCTGGTAGATCGGCGCATTCGGCAGCGCCGGGCGATCGCTCCAGACTTCTTTCAACAAGTCGATGTCGGTACGCAGACTGGCGCCCCGCGCTTCGAGCTTGCTGCCCAGCGTACGCGCCGACGCGACGGCCATCACTGCGCCGTCGACCGCGACCACGCCACCTTCCGGCGTCTGCTCGGCCAGCCAGTCCAGCGGGCTCGGCTGACCCGGTTGCAGTTTCACCAGTTCGATACCGCTGCCCTTGAGTTCCTTGGTCGCCTGTTCCCAGTAGCGACTGTCGGCCCAGACCCCGGCGAAATCGGTGGTGACAATCAACGTGCCGACCGAGCCATGGAAACCCGACAGCCATTGCCGGCCCTGCCAGTAACCCGGCAGATATTCCGACAGGTGCGGATCGGCGGACGGCACCAGCAACGCGTGGATACCTTCGCGACGCATCAGTTCACGGGTGTGCGCGAGGCGCTGGGGAACCGTTCCTTCGGTCAAAGTCTGGGTACTCATCATGTCTCCTGCCAATCACTTCATCGTTATTGTTCGGTGCCGTTCGAAGCCGGCTCGTTAAAGCCCTGTCGCCCAGAATGCCGGAGCACTGGCGCAGGCGGTCTTGATCAGATCTACAGCCTTGTCGATGTCCTCGGCGGTGGTGAAACGACCGAGGCTCAGACGAATTGTGCGTCCCGCCAGGTGGGCGTCATGCCCCAGTGCCAGCAAGACGTGGGACGGTGTGTTGCTGGCGGAATTGCAGGCCGAGGTCGCGGAAAACGCGATCGAATGGCTCAGCGCCGCCGGATTGAACTCGCCTTCGCTGAAGGTCAGGCTCAAGGTGTGCGGGATACGTTGGGTAGAACTGCCATTGAGGCGTACGCCAGGCAGGCTCAACAGTTGTTCGAGTAGTCGTTCGCGCAACGCAACGATGGTTTTCTTCTCGTCATCAAACGCCTCGGCGGCCAAGGCGAATGCCGAGCCCATGGCAGCAATCTGGTGAGTCGCCAGGGTACCGGAACGCAAGCCGCCCTCGTGGCCACCACCGTGAATCTGCGCCTGCAACCGCTGCTGCGCACGCGGACCGACGTACAGCGCGCCGATGCCTTTGGGGCCGTAGAGCTTGTGCGCCGAGAACGACATAAGATCCACCGGCCATTGCGCCAGATCGATCGCGACCTTGCCGGCGCCCTGGGCCGCATCGACGTGGAACAACGCTCCACGCCCACGCACCACTTCGCCGATGGCCGGGATGTCGTTGACGGTGCCGAGTTCGTTGTTGACCAGCATCAGCGACACCAGAAAGGTGTCATCGCGCATCGCTTCGCTGACCGCTTGCGGGGTAATCAGGCCTTCGGCGTCCGGTACCAGATAGGTCACGGCGACACCGGCGTCCTGCAATTGCCGGGCGGTGTCGAGGATGGCCTTGTGTTCGATCTGACTGGTGATGATGTGCCCGCCGGACACACCACGGGCCTGGGCCACGCCTTTGAGGGCGAGGTTGTTGGATTCGGTGGCGCCGGAGGTCCAGACGATCTGCTGCGCCTGGGCGCCAACCAGTTCGGCGACTTGCCGGCGAGCGTTCTCGACCGTTTGCCGGGCCTGCTGGCCAAAGGCGTGGGAACTGGAGGCCGGGTTGCCAAAGTTACCGTTGAAACCCAGACACTCGATCATCACCTGGATGACCCGCTCGTCCACCGGGGTGGTGGCGGCGTAATCGAAATACAGCGGACGTGTGTTCATAAAAAGACTCGCAGAGCGTGTTCCGGGATCAGAAAGCTCGTGTCTACAAACGGCACGACGCAGCCTTGTGAGCTGCGTCCGGGTTCGAGAGCGTCATCAATACCTGATCGGATGCCGTTAAAGAAGAACAACTTCATTTAAAAGTGCGTAGGAACGCTCCTGAACGCGACTTTAACAGGCATCGGGCCGGCGGTTGTAGCACTGCGTCAGCTAAAGCTTTCGAGGAGTAACGGATACAGCGAAATCACCAGCAGCGCCGCCATACCCCAGTTGAACACCCGCAACCAGCGGCGATCCTTCAGTACGTTGCGCAACAGAGTCCCGCACGCGGCCCAGACGCCGACGCTCGGCAGGTTGATGATGGCGAACACTGCCGCAATCACGATCACGTTGGTGAAATAACCCTGCATCGGCGTATAGGTGCTGATGGCACCGATGGCCATGATCCACGCCTTGGGATTGACCCACTGGAAGGCTGCCGCACCGAGATAGCTGATCGGTTTTGCCTCGCCCTGCTCGCTGTCGCCGACGGGGCCGGAATGGGCGATTTTCCACGCCAGGTACAGCAAGTACGCCGCGCCGACGTAACGCAGAACCGTATAAAGCAGCGGATAAGTCTGGAACACCGCGCCCAGGCCAAAACCCACCGCCACCACCAGCACGAAGAAACCGCAGGTAATGCCGAGCATATGGGGGATGGTGCGGTTAAAGCCGAAGTTCACGCCCGATGCCAGCAACATGGTGTTGTTCGGCCCCGGTGTGATCGAGGTGACAAGGGCAAACAGGGCGAAGCCCAGCAGCAGGTCGAGCGAGAGGGTCATGGCAGGCAGTCCGTCAGGGTCATTCAGGTGTTGACCCTATCCCACGGCGCCGTGCAAACCCACGGACAGTTGGGTAAAACTTCAAGCAGTACAGTTATGAATCAGCTTGGACGACCGTGCAGCTGTACGGCCCGCTCGGCGCTCATCTCACCTTTGCTATCAAACCCGAAAGTCTTCTGTGGCTGGCCGAGCAATTCGGCTTTTTTCGCATGATATTCCTCAAATGACAGACCGCGACGGTTCAAGGTTTCAAGGGCCAGTTCGCGGGTTTCTTCCGCCGTGTAAGGGCGCAGTTCCGGGGAAACATGGCTCGCGCAACCGGCGAGAACGGAGACAGCGAGCATCAGCGAAACAGTCAGTAAACGATTCATGGGAGCGTCCTGGCGAGCAGTGTGGGTCGATGGAGAAAGGCTACGCCCGGGCACGCTTTGGCAGAAATCAACGCTCTCAATAGTGGCTATCAGAATTCGAACAGTACCCCCCCCTTTATATTCTAAAAAGACCTATCAATATCAATTAACAGTCTTTTACGGAATAACAGTCAGCCTTTATAAATCCCTCATCGCGTTCGGCACTGTTGCTCCAGCAACTGTTTCCCAGGCAACAGTGGTTCAACAAACCGGCCTGAAAGTCACATGAGCACAGCCACCGAAAACGCTCAAAGCCCCGGAATACGGGCCTTACAGGAATTGGTACAGCGCTTGCTCTGCTCCAGTGACTACTCACTGCTCGCCGAGCAACTGTTGAAAAAGGAACTGACCATGTCGCGTCCACTGAAAGTCGTCGCCCTGTCCGGCGGAACCTGGCGTCCGTCCCGCACCCTGGTGCTGACCCAGGCCCTGCTGGCCGAATTGTCCGGGCACCTGCCGGTCGAGAGTCACCTGATCGAACTCGGTGACATCGCCCGCCCGCTGGGCGCCGCACTGTCCCGTCAAGAACTGCCGGCCGAGATCGAAGCCGAGCTGCAGGCCATCGAACAGGCTGATCTGCTGATCGTCGCCGCGCCGGTGTATCGCGGCTCCTATCCGGGGCTGCTCAAGCATTTGTTCGACCTGATCGACCTGAATGCGCTGATCGACACGCCTGTGCTGCTCGCCGCCACTGGTGGCAGCGAACGCCATGCGCTGGTGCTCGATCACCAGTTGCGCCCGCTGTTCAGTTTCTTCCAGGCCGTGACCCTGCCGATCGGTGTGTACGCCACCGAAGCCGATTTCGCCGACTACCAGATCACCAGCGAACCGCTAAAAGCGCGCATCCGCCTGGCCGCCGAACGCGCGGCGCCGCTGTTCGGCACTCACCTCAAACCGTTGCTGAAAATCGCTTAAGGAGCTGTTCATGGATGTTTTCTGGTTCCTGCCGACCCACGGCGACGGTCACTATCTGGGCACCACCCAAGGCGCGCGCCCGGTCACCCTCAATTACTTGAAACAGGTGGCGCAAGCCGCCGACAGCCTCGGTTACCACGGCGTGCTGATTCCCACAGGGCGTTCCTGCGAAGACTCGTGGGTGATCGCCTCGGCGCTGGTGCCGCTCACCGAACGCCTGCGTTATCTGGTGGCGATCCGTCCGGGAATCATCTCGCCGACCGTCTCGGCGCGCATGGCCGCGACCCTGGATCGACTGTCCAATGGCCGCTTGCTGATCAACGTTGTGACCGGCGGTGACCCCGACGAAAACCGTGGCGACGGCAGTTTCCTCAGCCACAGCGAACGCTACGAAGTCACCGACGAATTCCTGAAAATCTGGCGCCGGGTGTTGCAAGGCGAAGCGGTGGATTTCGAAGGCAAACACCTGAAGGTGCAGAACGCCAAAGCCCTGTATCCACCGGTGCAGAAACCTTATCCGCCGCTGTATTTCGGCGGCTCCTCCGACGCGGCTCACGACCTGGCCGCCGAGCAGGTCGACGTGTACCTGACGTGGGGCGAACCACCGACCGCCGTCGCCGAGAAACTCGCCGACGTGCGCGAACGCGCCGCCCGTCACGGGCGCAAAGTGAAGTTCGGCATCCGCCTGCACGTGATCGTGCGCGAGACCGCCGAGGAAGCCTGGAAAGCCGCCGACAAACTGATCGAGCACATCAGCGACGAAACCATCGAGGCCGCGCAGAAATCCTTTTCGCGCTTCGACTCCGAAGGCCAGCGGCGCATGGCCGCCCTGCACGACGGGCGCCGCGACAACCTGGAAATCGCCCCCAACCTGTGGGCCGGCGTCGGCCTGGTGCGCGGCGGTGCCGGTACTGCATTGGTCGGCGATCCGCAGCAGGTGGCGGCGCGAATCAAGGAATACGCGGATCTGGGCATCGAGAGCTTCATCTTCTCCGGCTACCCGCATCTCGAAGAGGCCTACCGCTTTGCCGAGCTGGTGTTCCCGTTGTTGCCCGAGCCGTATGCAAGCCTGGCCGGACGCGGCGTGACCAACCTCACCGGGCCGTTTGGCGAAATGATCGCCAACGATGTTTTGCCCGCCAAAGCCAACGCCTGAGGAAGACCGAGTGACTGCCAAACCGCAAAGCACCCTGCTCTCCCCATTGCAGACCGCCCGCCAACTGGCCGCCGAATTTGCCCTGACCGCCGTCGAGCGCGACGAGCGTGGCGGCACCCCGAAAGCCGAACGTGATGCCCTGCGCGACAGCGGTCTGCTGGCCCTGAGCATTCCCACCCGTTACGGCGGCCTCGGCGCGCGCTGGAGCGAAACGCTGGAAGTGGTGCGCGAGTTCGCCAAGGTCGACAGCTCGATCGCCCACGTCTTCGGTTTTCATCATTTGATGCTCGCCACCGTCCGGTTGTTTTCCCGCCCGGAACAATGGCAACCGTGGTTCGAACAGACCGCGCGGCAGAACTGGTTCTGGGGCAACGCGCTCAATCCGCTGGACACCCGCACCGTGGTCAAGGACCTCGGTGGCTGGCGCGAGTTTTCCGGCAAGAAGAGCTTCTGCTCCGGCGCCAGCGATTCGCAGATGCTGATCGCCTCGGCGGTGGATGAAAGCAACGGCGGCAAACTGCTGATCGCGGCAATCCCCAGCGGCCGCAGCGGCATCACCCTGCACAACGACTGGAACAACATCGGCCAGCGCCAGACCGACAGCGGCAGCGCCACGTTCGAACGGGTGCGGGTCGAAGAATCGGAACTGCTGCTGGATCCGGGGCCGCTGAGTACACCGTTCGCCTGTCTGCGCCCGTTGATCGCGCAACTGACGTTCACCCACATGTTTCTCGGCATTGCCGAAGGGGCTTTTGAAGAAGCGCGGCAATACACCCTCAGCGAAACCCGTGTCTGGCACAAATCCTCGGTGCGCGAGGTACGTGAGGATCCTTATGTGCTGGCCCATTACGGCGAGTTTTGGGTCGCCCTCGAAGGCATCCGATTGCTGGTGGAACGCGCCGCTGCGTTGCTCGACGAGGCCTGGGCCAAAGGCCCGAACCTGAGCGCCGAAGAACGCGGCCATCTGGCCACGGCGATTGCCACAGCGAAGGTCGCCGCCAGCCGCCAGGGCCTGGAGATTTGCAGCCGATTGTTCGAAGTCACCGGCGCCCGTTCGACCCACGCCTCGCTGCGCCTCGACCGACACTGGCGCAACCTGCGCACGCAAACCCTGCACGACCCGCTGGATTACAAACTCCACGAGCTGGGCGACTGGGCACTGAACCAGTCCCTGCCGGTGCCGACGTTCTATTCCTGATTTCCTTTCGTGGAGCGAGACCCATGCAACTGCTGACCCTGCCGCCCTCACCCGCCCTGGCCACTTCGATTCGCGCCACCGCCCAGGTGTTCGAAGACCCGAAATCCCAGGCCCTGCTTGCGCATCTGCAACAGGTCGCGCCGAGCGAAGCCAGTGTGCTGATCATCGGCGAAACCGGCACCGGCAAAGAGTTGGTGGCGCGGCACATCCACAACCTGAGCAACCGGCGCAACCGACCGTTCATTGCGGTGAACTGCGGGGCGTTTTCCGAATCGCTGGTGGAAGCCGAACTGTTCGGCCACGAAAAAGGCGCCTTCACCGGTGCCCTCAGCGCCAAGGCCGGTTGGTTCGAAGAGGCGGATGGCGGCACTTTGTTCCTCGATGAAATCGGCGATCTGCCGATGGCCATTCAGGTCAAGTTGCTGCGGGTCTTGCAGGAGCGTGAAGTGGTGCGCCTGGGTTCGCGCAAGAGCATCCCCATCGATGTGCGGGTGCTGGCGGCAACCAACGTGCAACTGGAGAAAGCCATCAACGCCGGGCATTTCCGCGAGGATCTGTATTACCGGCTGAACGTGGTCAATCTGGAACTGAGCCCGTTGCGCGAGCGGCCCGGCGACATCCTGCCGCTGACCCGGCATTTCATCGAGGCCTACAGTCAGCGCCTGGGCTACGGACGCATCACCATCAGCCCCGGCGCCGAACACAAACTGCGCGGCTACAGTTGGCCGGGCAACATCCGCGAACTGGAAAACGTCATCCATCACACGCTGTTGATCTGCCGTAACGGCGTGATCGAACGCGATGATCTGCGCCTGTCGAACCTGCGCATTGATCGTCCCGACGATCAGCACACGACTGCCGACGACTCACCGGAAGCGCTGCTGGAACGCGCCTTCCAGAAACTCTTCGAACAACAGGCCGGCGCCCTGCATGAGAAGGTCGAAGACGCGTTGCTGCGCGCAGCTTATCGCTTCTGCCATTACAACCAGGTGCACACCGCGTCCCTGCTCGGACTTAGCCGCAACGTCACCCGCACGCGGCTGATCAAGATCGGCGAACTGGCGGTGAACAAGCGGCGGCCCACGGAAAACCTGCAAGGCGAGCGCTTGATCCAGCTGTCGATCTAGCCGACCAGTTGGCAGTGCAAACCATCGTCGTGACTGCGGGCGATGCTGCTCAGCACCTGGAATGAACCGAAGGTCACGGTTCGCGCCTGATGCGTGCGGATCAGTTGCCAGAAATCCTGCTCACCGGTTTCGAAACTCTGGAACGCCGCCTCTCCCGCCTCGCGGGACTGCCATTGCAGAAAGCTCAACACTCGCCGGCCATCGTCGCTGGCCTGGACGCTGGCACTGACGAAGCCGGCGTAACGCTGGGCCAGACGTTCGGTCTGCACCGCCAGCGCCGAGACCAGCGCCGGTTGCTGGCCGGGTTCGATTTCAAATTCGATCAATTGGGTAAAGCTGCGGTTTTTCGCTGGTGCTTGCATGACATCCCCACTCTGTCAGACGAATCTTGCGATTCGAAGGCCTGCAGGGTAAAACCTCGAGTTAACTAGAGGTCAAGGGGCATTTTGCAAATGATCACTGCGGAAAATGTGCACAAACAACTGACCGTCGGCGAAGTCGCGGCCCGCAGCGGCGTGGCGGTCACCGCCCTACATTTCTATGAATCGAAAGGCTTGATCAAAAGTCAGCGCAACGCCGGCAACCAGCGGCGTTATCCACGGGAAGTGCTGCGGCGGGTCGCGTTGATCAAAGTGGCGCAACGCCTGGGCATTCCGCTGGCGGAAATCGGCGAGGCGTTAAAACAGCTACCGGACAACCGCGCACCGACGGCGGCGGACTGGAAAGTGTTGTCGGAGCAGTGGCGGCGGGAGCTGGACGAGCGGATCAATCAGTTGATGCTGTTGCGGGACCGGCTGACCGGTTGCATCGGTTGCGGATGCCTGTCGATGGAAGCCTGCCCACTGCGCAATCAGGGCGATGTGCTGGGCGAGCAAGGGCCGGGGGCGCACTTTCTCGACGTACCCAAGTGAGGGTTCCCATGCCGTGGGAACCCTCAATTCGATCCATCAGAAGCCCGGCGCAATCTGCCCTTTGTAGCGGGTCAGAATGAACTGACGCACTTCATCGGAATTCAACGCCTTGGCCAGTTTCTGAAGGCCCGGGTCGTTGATGTTGTCGGGACGCGCGACCAGAAACTCGATGTACAGGCTCTTGCCTTTCTCGACGATCAGCGCGCTGTTGGTGTCGATCCCTGCTTCCAGCGCGTAGTTGGCGAACACGAACGCCAGGTCCACCTGACTCACTGAACGAGCCAGCAACGCGCCTTCCAGCTCACGGATTTTCAGGTGCTTGGGGTTTTCGACGATGTCGCGCTGGGTGGCCAGGGTGTTGCTCGGATCCTTGAGCCTGATCAGCCCCGCCTCGTGCAGCAGCACCAAGGCGCGACCGGTGTTTACCGGGTCATTGGGGATCGACACGCTGGCGCCGTCCTTCAGCTCCGAGATGTTCTTGATCTTGGTCGAGTAAGCACCGAACGGTTCGATGTGCACGCCGACCACCGGCACCAGATCGGTGTGGCGAGTCTTGTTGAAATCATCGAGAAACGGCCGGTACTGGTAGTAGTTGGCGTCAAGGTTTTTCAGCGCCAGTTGCTGGTTGGGCTGGATGAAGTCGGTGAAGACCTTGATGTCCAGATCCACGCCTTCCTTGGCCAGGGTCGGTTTGACGAATTCGAGGATTTCCGCGTGCGGCACCGGGGTGGCACCGACGATCAGTTTTTCGTTGGCATGGGCGCCAAACGACAGAACGGCAGCCAGTACGGCCAGGGTCTTTTTCATGCTGTGCTCCAAGGCAGATTTGAGTGGCCGTCGTGGGGTGAACGTGGGGCCTTTATGGGTGAACTTGTTTTTTCAGCGTCGGCTGTAGTGCGCCACCAGGCGGTCGCCGGTCATTTGCAGGGCCTGCACCAGAATCAGCAGCAACACCACGGTGACTACCATCACGTCAGTCTGAAAGCGCTGATATCCGTAGCGGATCGCCAGATCGCCGAGCCCGCCGCCACCGATCACGCCGGCCATCGCCGTGTAATCCACCAGCACGATGGCGGTGACCGTCACCGCCGCCAGCAACCCGCCGCGGGCTTCCGGCAGCAAGGTGTGGCGAATGATTTGCCAGGTGTTGGCGCCCATCGCCTGGGTCGCCTCGACCACGCCGCGATCGACTTCGCGCAACGCGGTTTCCACCAGCCGCGCAAAGAACGGCGTGCAGCCGACCACCAGCGGCGGAATGGTCCCGGGCACGCCCAGCGACGTACCCACCAGCAGCGTGGTGAGTGGAATCAGCACGATCAGCAAAATGATGAAAGGCAGCGAACGCAGCATGTTCACGATCACCGACAGCACCCGGTACAGGCCGACCATTTCATGCAACTGGCGCTTGCCGGTGAGAAACAACAGCAGCCCCAGCGGCAAGCCCAACAACACCGTGAACAGCAGCGCCGCGCCGAGCATGCTCAGGGTGTCGAGACAGGCCTGGGCGATGTCGGCCCAGTAAATGTGTTTGAACCACTCGGCCATGATCAGGACCAGTCGTGGCGCGGCGGTTTGACGCCGTTGAGCAGCCAGTTGCCGACCACGTGGTACTTCCAGCGCACCGGATCATGCAGCGTGTGAACCCGGGCGTTGCGCCAGTGGCGGTCGAAGTTGTGCTTCTTCAAGGTCGAACGGGTGCCACCGAGTTCGAACAACTTGTTGCTGGCCTCGATGGCGATTTCGGTGGTCAGCACTTTGGCCTTGGCTACCGCGAGTGACGCCAGTGCGACGTTGTCTTCATCGGGTGCCGGACGTGCGGCGTCGAGCGCCCAACCGGCGCGTTCCAGCAACGCCTCGGCGGCTTCCAGACGGATTTCCAGTGCGCCGATCTGAATGATGGTCAGCGGATCTTCGCTGGCCTTGTCCACACCCGCATCGATCCATGGCCGGGCGAACTGGCGGACAAATTCGACCGTATCGCGCAGCGCCGCACGGGCAATGCCGGCGTCGATGGCAGCGGTGGTCAACTGGGCGAACGGTCCGGCCAGGGTCGGGTTCTCGTAAGAACGGTACGTCGGAAACAGATTGAATGGCGCCACTTGCAGATTTTCCGCCAGCACCGTGCCGCTGGAGGTAGTGCGCTGGCCGATGCTGTCCCAGTCATCGACGATCACCAGCCCTTTCGTGCCGCGCTCGACGAAGGCCAACTGGCCCTTCTGTTCTTCATCCAGCGCCAGCACCGCCAGCCAGTGAGCGTAGAGCGAACCGGTGCAGTAGCCCTTGCGGCCGTTGATCACGAAGCCGTCGCCATAACGACGGAGGGTCGCCTGAATATCCTGCACATTCTTGCCGCCGGTTTCCGACAACGCGTTGGCGAAACGATGACCTTGCAGCGCCAGCTCAAAGAAATGCGCCTGCTGCGCCGGCGTGCCTTGCAGGCGGATGTCTTCGAGCAGGCAGTAATGGTTTTGCGGGATCTGCCCGAGAGACGGATCGGCGGCGGAAATGATCGCGATCACCTGCGCCAGCACCGCACAGGACACCTGCGCGCCGCCGTATTCCTTCGGCACGGTGATGCCCCACAGGCCACTGTTGGAATACAGATCGACGATCTCGGCGGGCACTTCGCGGTTGCGGTCACGCTCGGCGGCGTGTTCCTGCAAGACGGTGGCGACCTGTGCAGCCACGCGCAAGGCTTCGGCGTCGTCGGCGATCCGGTGGGCGGCCGGCGGGTTGATCGGATAAACGGCAGATTCAGACATGGATGACTCTCGGTATCGGTGTTGTACCGGGTCATTGCAGCTTCTGTGCCTGACGAAAAGGCCTTGTTTTACGGGGGCTGCAGCGGAACCTCAGAGCGTTTGGCGATGAAAACTTGCGCATTCTGTTGCTTCGCTGTCGATGGCTGAACAGTGCGAGGCCTGCTCGTCGGCTACTCGGTCACGACGGCGGCACGGATCTATAGTTGAGCGACCGGCAACCCCGGCGAAGGCACACCTTCAACCTCTAATAAAAACCAGGCAACAAATAACAGGGAGTACCGCCATGAGCGTCAAACCCATTCCCGAGGGGTATCACAGCATTACCCCGTACCTCGGCATTCACAAAGCTGCCGAAGCCATCGACTTCTATAAAAAGGCGTTCGGTGCCACCGAAGTCATGCGCCTGAGCATGCCCGACGGCGGCATCGGCCACGCCGAACTGCGCATCGGCGACAGCGCGATCATGCTCGGCTCGCCATGCGATCAAGGTCCGTTGAGCAATCCGGACACAGCGGTGTCGGTCGGTCTGCATCTGTACGTGACCGATGTCGACAAATCCTTTCAGCGTGCGCTGGAGGCCGGCGCCACCTCGGTGTCCGAGGTCAAGGATCAGTTCTACGGCGACCGCAGCGGGACATTGAAAGATCCGTACGGGCATCTGTGGTTCCTGGCCACGCGCAAGGGAGACCTGACCCAGGCGCAAATCGAGCAGCGGGCGAAGGAGATGTTCCAGCAGGGTTAGCAAAGCCAGGTTGTCCATTCCCGCGCAGCGCGCGGGGATGGGCGAACACGATTCATGAACCGTCGAACCACGCTTCACGTCTTGTCATGAACGCCCGGCGATTTCAGGATGCAGGCCACTCGCCTGAATAAAGGATCACCCGATGTTTGCCGGATTCGTCAAAGACCAGCGCCACGTCAACGGTGTGGACATCAGCTACCGCCTCAAAGGCAGCGGCCCGGGCCTGCTGCTGTTGCACGGGCACCCGCAGACCCACGTCATCTGGCACAAGATCGCCGAACAACTGGCGGAGCACTTCACGGTGATCGCCGCCGACCTGCGCGGTTATGGCGACAGCAGTCGCCCGCCGGCCGATGAGGCTCACCTCAACTATTCCAAACGCGAGATGGCTCGCGACGGCGTGGAATTGATGAAGGCGTTGGGCTTCGAGCAGTTCTCGATCCTTGCCCATGACCGTGGTGCGCGGGTTGCCCATCGCCTGGCCCTCGATCATCCCGCCGTCGTGCAGCGCATGGTCCTGCTCGACATCGCGCCGACCCTGGCAATGTACAGCCAGACCAACGAAGCCTTTGCCCGGGCCTACTGGCACTGGTTCTTCCTGATCCGCCCGGCGCCGTTGCCGGAAACTTTGATCGAAGCCGATCCCGAAGGTTATCTGCGCAGTGTCATGGGCAGCCGCAGCGCCGGGCTTGCACCCTTTACCGACGAGGCATTCAGCGAATATCGGCGTTGCCTGGAACGTCCCGGCAGCGCTCGGGGGATCTGCGAGGACTACCGCGCCAGTGCCGGCATCGACCTGGAACATGACCGCGCCGACCTTGCTGTCGGCCGCCATCTGAACCTGCCGTTACTCGTGCTGTGGGGCGCCGAGGGCACCGTCGGTCGCTGCCTCGATCCGCTGGGGGAATGGCAACAAGTTGCCACTGATGTACGGGGCAAGGCTTTGCCTGCCGGGCATTACCTCGCCGAAGAAGTGCCCGAATTGTTGCTGACCGAAGCACTCGACTTTCTCCGCTGATTCCCCTCCTTCAATCCGGCGGCATGCGCTGCCGGACTGCTTCGCCTCCCCCGCAAAAATCCGCCCACGCGACAGCCACCTGCAATCGCGAAACATTTACTTTCATATCGTTTATCGGGATTTGCTTCGGTCATCCGTCTTATAGAAATGCGGGCTGGTCGCGTAGGCAAAAGCCACGACCGGCCTTTCAGGGGACTCCCGTGCTGCGAAGCCCGTAGTACCGCTCCCTCTCACTGAATCAAGACCCGTCATCATGTCGAAGAAATCCCGCTCGAAACTGTGGTTCCTGGTACACAGCTGGCTGGCGTTGCCGATCTGGTTTTTCGTGCTGATCGTCTGCGTCACCGGCACCCTGGCCGTGGTCAGCCAGGAAATCGTCTGGCTGGCCAACCCGCAAATGCGCGCCAGTGCCCCATCGGACGAAGCACCGTTGCTCAGCTACAATCAGGTCCTGGCCGCAATCAAAAAGGCCGAACCGCAGACGGTGGTGCAAAGCATCAGCCGTCCGGACGAATCGCACTTTGCCCTCGACGTCGAGGTCAGCTACCCCGACGGTCGCTCGTTGACGGTCTACGTCAATCCGTACACCGGGGTCATCCAGGGCCCTGCGCCAACCTTCAACTTCAAGGCCTTCACCCGCGCACTGCATGGCTGGTGGCTGGTGCCGTTCACCAACGGCTTCAGTTGGGGCTGGTATCTGGTGTCGTTCCTCGGCCTGCCGATGCTCGCTTCGCTGGTGACCGGGCTGGTGGTGTACAAGCGCTTCTGGAAAGGCTTTTTCCGCCCGACCCTGCGCATTCGCCACGGTGCGCGGATTTTCTGGGGCGACTTTCACCGCCTCAGCGGCATCTGGTCGATCTGGTTCATCGCGGTGATTTCCATTACCGGCGTGTGGTTCCTGATCCGCGCCTTGCTGTTCGACTTCCAGATTTCCATTTCCAGCGAACCGATCATCCCGGCGATGTCCAGGGAAAGTGTGCCGATCTCCGCCGACGGCACACCGCCACCGCGGATCAGTCTCGACTCGGCCATCGAGATCGCTCAACAAAAGATCCCGGGGCTGGAAGCCAGTTTCGTCAGCCTGCCCGGCAACGCTTACAGCCACATGAGTGTCGGTGGTCGTGGCTGGTATCCACTGATGTTCCAGACCGCCACGCTCAATCCTTACAACGGTGACATTGCCGCCTCGCGCCTGCTGTCCGACCGCTCCGCCCTGGAGTTCGTCACCGAATCGATGCGTCCGCTGCACACCGGCGATTTCGGCGGAATCTGGATCAAGCTGATCTGGTTCTTCTTCGGTCTGCTGCTGAGCATGATGGTTCTCAGCGGCCTGCTGATCTGGACCAAGCGCACCGCCCTGGCCACGCTCAACGCACTCAAGCGCGAAGACAAGAGAAACCGCATGGTCGCGCCGCGATCGACGTCCCGACATGAACCTTCGCAGGTGCGTCCATGAGCCACATTGGAATAACACCACCGTCGCGCCTGAACCGGTTCTGGCACAAATGGCGTTTCCACCTCAATGTCCTGTTGCTGCTGATCCCGCTCGGCTTCATGCCCAAATACTTCGCCGATGCTTCTCTGTTTCGCGGTGACAGCGGACTGGGTGAACGGGAGATCGGTGAAATCCAGGTCGGTCCCTGGAGCCTGCGACTGGCCGAACTGCGTAATCAGGCACCGATCCTGACCGGCCCGGCCGGCTACATGAAAGATTTCAGCGCCGCCCTCTGCGACGCCTGTGTCGACCACGTCAAGGCCACCTACCTGCGCATCGGCAAACCTCGCAGCCTGCGCGCGGCCGGGGTGATTTTCTTCGGCACGCCGTACCGCATGGGCACCCAGTTGCCGGTGCCGGAAAAGACCGCTGCCGACGCCGAACTGTGGATCACCATGGAAGGCTGGGACGGCAGCATGCACCAGGCCTCGATTCCGCTGAGCCAGGCCTCGCCTGCCACCCTCGCCTGGCTGAACAAACAAGGAGCCAAACCATGAGTCATGTCCAACGCCCCTTTCGCCTGCACCTGGGCGCCGCATTGCTGGCGCTGTCTGCCGGTTTCAGCACAGGCGCCCTGGCCCACAACCCGATGTGCGAATGCAAGGCCATCGACGCCGAGCAGATCAAGTGCACCGGCGGTTTCTCCGACGGCAGCGGCGCACCGGGGGTGACCCTCGATGTGATCGGCTACGACGAAACCATTCTGGTGCCGGGCAAGCTCGGCGCCGATTCGACCCTGACCTTCAAGAAACCCGGCGCCGAGTTCTACGTGCTGTTCGACGCAGGTCCCGGCCACGTGGTCGAAATCGACCAAGCGGATATCGAAGCCCCATGACCACGCCGACTACCCAGGTTGTACGCCCGGCCGGTGCCGGGCACGAAACCCTCAATGTGCTGCTGATGTGTCTGTTGATCCTCGCGGTCGCGGGATCGGTAGTCGCATGGCGCGGCGTCTCCCACGAACCGGAGCCGGTTTCCAGCCATCAACTGGACGCCCGCCGCGACCTAGGCGCCAGCGAGCAAGGCATCTATGCGGATCTGCGAGTGACCCTCGACGAGATCCACCTGTTGCGCGAAGAACAGCAAACACTGCCGACCCCGCAGAACCTGGCGGACGAAGGTTTCGCCCCGTTTGCCCAGGACGCCAGCTCGGTCAGTCGTGGTGGTCATGCCTGGCAGTTGCTGGCCGACCGCGCCTACTTCGGCCACAGCCAGGCACCGGCTGTGGCCGGTTCGTTTCTGATGCGCCTGAACGCAGCCGATGACGCCGCGCCGGACATCTGGCTCAACCGCGCCACCGACCTGCGAGCGCCGGCAGACCTGTCCGACGCAGCGCTGTCCGCCGCCGGCTGGAAACAGATCGTCGCGCAATTCGATGCCGGGGTGACCCGCGAACATCGTCATTGACCCCTCGCCTTCATTCGAGAGAAGACCGCTTGCCCATGCCTAGTTCATCTCAACGCCGTCCTTTCCTGCGCCTGCTGCTGATCGGTCTGTGCGCCTGCCTGCTGAGCCCGCTGGCCAGCGCCGATCAGGCCAAGCGCCTGCGTATCGGCATCACCCTGCATCCGTATTACAGCTATGTGGCGAACATCGTCGGCGACAAGGCCGAGGTCGTGCCGCTGATTCCCGCCGGCTTCAACCCGCACGCCTACGAGCCGCGCGCCGAAGACATCAAGCGCATCAGCGGGCTGGACGTGATCGTGCTCAACGGCGTCGGCCATGACGACTTCGCCGACCGCATGATCGCCGCCAGCGAAACGCCGAACATCAAGACCATCGAAGCCAACGAAAACGTGCCGTTGCTGGCCGCCACCGGGGTTGCTGCGCGCGGCGCCGGCAAAGTGGTGAACCCGCACACGTTCCTGTCGATCAGTGCCTCGATTGCCCAGGTCAACAACATCGCCCGGGAATTGGGCAAGCTCGACCCGGACAATGCCAAGACCTACACCCAGAACGCCCGCGCCTACGGCAAACGCCTGCGGCAGATGCGCGCCGACGCCCTGGCCAAGCTGACCCAGGCGCCGAACGCTGAACTGCGCGTAGCCACGGTGCACGCCGCTTACGACTACCTGCTGCGCGAGTTCGGCCTTGAAGTCACCGCCGTGGTCGAGCCGGCCCACGGCATCGAGCCGAGTCCGAGCCAGTTGAAGAAAACCATCGACCAACTGCGCGAGCTGGACGTGAAAGTGATCTTCTCCGAGATGGATTTCCCGTCCACCTACGTCGAAACCATCCAGCGTGAATCCGGTGTGAAGCTGTACCCGCTGTCGCACATTTCCTATGGCGAATACACCGCCGACAAGTACGAAAAGGAAATGACCGGCAACCTCAACACCGTGGTGCGGGCGATTCAGGAGTCCGGCGCATGACGGCTCAGGAAAACCTTTCAATCAGACATAGCGGTCCGACCCTGGATTTCGCCGACGTCAGCCTGACCCTCGGCCGCACGACGATTCTGGACAAGGTCACCTTCCAGGTGCAGCCCGGCAGCGTGCATGCGCTGGTCGGCCCCAACGGCGGCGGCAAGAGTTCGCTGATCAAGACCCTGCTCGGGCAGATGCCGCATCAGGGCCGGCTCAGTCTGCAATGGCCCGGCGAACCCGGCACCATCGGTTACGTGCCGCAGGCGCTGGAATTCGATCGGGGTCTGCCGATGACCGTCGATGATTTTATGGCCGCCATGTGTCAGCGTCGCCCGGCCTTCCTCGGCTTTAGCAAACGCTACGCCGGCGCTATCGGTGATGCGCTGGAGCGAGTCGGCATGCAGGACAAGCGCAAGCGCCGGATGGGCGCACTATCCGGTGGTGAACGCCAGCGGGTTCTGCTCGCTCAAGGCCTGATTCCGGCCCCGCAATTGCTGGTGCTGGACGAACCGATGTCGGCCCTCGACGAAGCCGGGATTCAGGTCTTCGAGCGATTGCTCGGCGACTGGCGTGCGGCAGCCATCACGGTGCTGTGGATCGAGCACGATCTGGAAGCGGTCGGGCGTCTGGCCAATCGCGTCACCGGCCTCAACCGCCGCGTGCTGTTCGACGCCACGCCACAACAGGCCCTGACCCCGGAACGCCTGCTGACCCTGTTCTCGACCCATCCACGGAGCGCTGCCTGATGAGTTACGAAGCCTTTCGTTTGATGGTTCAAGGCTGGGCCTCTTCCGGTTACCTGCCGGAAGCCCTGGCCTATGGGTTTGTGGTCAACGCCTTGCTTGCCGGTCTGCTGATCGGCCCGGTGCTCGGTGGCCTCGGCACGCTGGTGGTGGTCAAGCGCTTCGCGTTTTTCTCCGAAGCAGTCGGTCACGCGGCGTTGACCGGCGTGGCCATCGGCATTCTGCTCGGCGAGCCCTACACCGGGCCGTACGGCAGCCTGTTCGGTTACTGCCTGCTGTTCGGCATTTTGCTCAACTACCTGCGCAACCGCACCGGTCTGGCACCCGACACATTGATTGGCGTGTTCCTGTCGGTGTCCCTCGCTTTGGGCGCCAGCCTGCTGCTGATTCTGGCGGGCAAGATCAACGTGCACATTCTGGAAAACGTGCTGTTCGGCTCGGTGCTGACCGTCAACGGCAACGACCTGCTGGTGCTGGCGATTGTCGGCTCGCTGGTGATGGCGCTGGCCCTGCCGCTGTACAACCGGATCATGCTCGCCAGCTTCAATCCGCAACTGGCGGCGGTGCGCGGCGTCGCGGTGAAGACCCTGGATTACCTGTTCGTGATTCTGGTGACGCTTATCACCGTCGCCGCAGTGAAAGTCATCGGTGCGATTCTGGTCGGTGCGCTGCTGGTGATTCCGGCGGCGGCAGCACGTCTGCTCAGCCAGTCGCTCAAAGGCTTTTTCTGGTGTTCGGTGCTGATTGCCACGATCAGCACGCTGTGCGGGATTCTCGCGCCGATCGTGTTCGACCTGCCGATTCCGTCCGGCGCCGCGATCATCCTGGTCGCCGGTATCGCCTTCGCCCTCGCCGCGATTGCCCGGGGCGTCGTCCCCAGTCTGAAAGGGAACCTTGGATAAATGGCTTTTTCATTACGAAAACTGACTCTGGCCATCGCCTTCAGTGGCGCGGTTTCCAGCCCTCTGCTGGCTGCCGAGAAACCGTTGCGTGTGCTGGCCTCGTTGCCCATCACTTATGGTCTGGGTGAAGTCCTGCTCAAGGGCACCGACATCAGCCTCGAACGTGCGGCGCCAGCGAATCTGCCGGGCAGCCGCCAGACCGCCTATTTCACCGGTCGCGGCGCCCCGGCGCTGAGCAAACTGGCCACTGGCGCCGATGCCGTGATCGGCGTGCGCTCGCTGTGGGCCGATGATCCGCTGTATCCGATCGCCCGCCGCAGCAACATCCGCATCGTCGAAGTCGACGCCGCCCGCCCTGTGGACGGCGCCCTGCCCGGCATTGCCGTACAACCGGGGCTCAAGGTCGACGGTTTGAACAGCCAGCCGTGGCTGGCGAGCAACAACATGGGTCGCATGGCCGACGTGATGGCGGCAGACTTGGTGCGCCTGGCACCGAAGGACAAACCGAAGATCGAGGCCAATCTGGCGGCACTGAAACAGCGCCTGCTGAAACTCAGTGCCGACAGCGAGGCGCGTCTGGCCAGTGCCGACAACCTGAGCGTGATGAGCCTGAGCGATCACTTCGGTTACCTGATCGGCAGCCTCAATCTGGAATTGATCGGACAGGATGCCCGCGCGGATGCCGAATGGACGCCGGAGGATCTGAAAAAACTCACCGCCACCCTGAAAGACAATGACGTGGCAGTGGTGCTGCACCATCGGCAGCCGTCGGACGCGGTGAAAGCGGCGATTGCCGAATCGGGCAGTCATCTGCTGGTGCTGAGCACCGATGCAGCGGATCCGGTGGCAGAGCTGGAAGGCAATGTGGATGTGCTGCTCAAGGGCCTGAGCGGCGCCTAAGGCCAGTTGCCCCCCGTTGATCGTTCCCACGCTCCGCGTGGGAATGCAGCCCGGGACGCTCCGCGTCCCTTGCGAAGCGGACGCGGAGCGTCCAATGAGGCATTCCCACGCAGAGCGTGGGAACGATCATCAAGGCCGATCTTCCAGACATGAAAAAACCCGCTGACTGTTTCCAGCCCAGCGGGTTTCTTTTTGCCTGAAGACTTACTGTGCAGCCGCTTGCGCTTCCATCTTCTGACGCAGGCTCAGCGGGCGCATGTCGGTCCAGACTTCTTCGATGTAGGCCAGGCATTCCTTTTTCAGGCCACTCTTGCCGACGGTGCGCCAACCTTCCGGCACGGCCTTGTAGTCCGGCCAGATCGAGTACTGCTCTTCGTGGTTGACCACGACTTGAAAGAGGATGTCCTCGCGGTCGAATACTGACGTCATGCTGTGTCTCCATCGCTGTAAGGGTGGGCTGCACGACGGGTGCAGCCGGGTATGTAGAAAGAACGTTCGACGCGGCGAAAAATTTACAGGCCGGCGGTCGCGGCGCTCAACGCACGGCCAAAGATCTCGGCGACGCGATCGATTTCGGCGGCGGTGATCACCAGCGGCGGCAGGAATCGCACCACCGCACCATGCCGACCGCCCAGCTCCAGAATCAGCCCGCGCTTGAGGCATTCGCGCTGAACCAGCGGCGCCAGACGCGCAAACGCCGGTGGATGGCCCAGTGCGTCCGGCGTGCCGTTCGGATCGACCAGTTCGACACCGAGCATCAGGCCACGACCGCGAATGTCGCCCAGCTGCGGGAAGTCACGCTGCAGGATGTGCAGATGCTCGCTCAGGCGTTCGCCCATGGCGGCGGCGTGTTCGCAGACCTTGTGCTCGACCAGGTAACGCATCACGGCAGAGCCGGCGGCCATCGCCATCTGATTGCCACGGAACGTACCGGCGTGGGCGCCCGGCTGCCAGGTGTCGAGCCAGTCGCGATAAACCACCACGGCCAGCGGCAGGCTGCCGCCGATGGCTTTGGACAGCACCACCACGTCCGGGGTGATGCCGGCGTGCTCGAAGGCAAACATCTTGCCGGTACGGGCGAAACCGCTCTGGATTTCGTCGATGATCAATGCGACGCCGGCCTTCTCGGTGATGCGGCGCAGACCGCGCAGCCACTCGATGTCAGCCGGGATCACACCGCCCTCGCCCTGCACCGCTTCAACGATGACTGCGGCCGGCAATTGCACGCCGGCCTCGGGATCATTGAGCAGGTTTTCCAGGTAACTCAGGTTGGCCTTCACACCCGCCGCGCCACCGAGGCCGAACGGGCAGCGGTAGTCGTACGGGAACGGCATGAATTGCACGCCGGTGCTGAGCAATGCGCCCAACGGTTTCTTCGGACCGAGGCTGCCCATCAGACTCAAGGCGCCCTGGCTCATGCCGTGATAACCGCCGGAAAACGACAGTACGGTGCTGCGCCCGGTGGCGGTGCGCACCAGTTTCAGCGCAGCTTCCACGGCGTCGGTGCCGGTCGGGCCGCAGAACTGGATTTTCGCTTCCTTGGCCAATGCTGGAGGCAGCAGGCCGAACAGGTCCTGAACGAATTGGTCTTTCACCGGCGTGGTCAGGTCCAGGGTGTGCAGCGGCAGCTCATCGGCCAGCACCTGCTGGATCGCCTCGATCACCACCGGGTGGTTATGCCCCAGCGCCAGAGTGCCGGCACCGGCCAGGCAATCGATGAAGGTACGGCCTTCGACGTCTTCGACGTACAGGCCCTTGGCGCGCTTCAGTGCCAGCGGAATTCGGCGCGGGTAGCTGCGGGCATTGGATTCCTGCTGGCTCTGCCGGGCCAGCAACGGTGATTCATTGAACTGATACAGCGTTTCAGCCGGCGCGGAGGCGATCCGGGCCGACGACTCTTCAATAAGACTGGTGGCGACTGACATCTCTCGACCCCTCAATACGCTATGGATAGTGACCAAAACTGCACACCGGGCAGGTGCGCGTTCCGGTCGCGGGGCGCACATGCAGGTTTTCCTGTTCTGGAAACGCACCAGCGTGTCGAGGATTTACACCCTTGATCGAATGTCAGGCCGACAATGCCAGCGGCTTGTGCATCGGCAGGCTCAAAACGCCGTGATGCGTGAAGGCAGACGCCGCTTCGCGATACCCCAGGCGCCGGTAGAACGCCTCGCCGGTTCGCGTGCTGGCGAGCGTGACGCAAGGCCGGCCGCGAATCCTCAGCCAACCCTCGAGATCGCCCACCAGCGCGCGGCCCGCGCCCCGACGAAACCACTCCGGCTGCACGTGACAAAACGTGATCTCGCCATTGGCGGCGGCCATGCCGACCCCGACCGGCTTATCGTGAAGAAGCGCGATATTCAGATAGAGATGCGGATCGGCGAGCCAGCCGCTGATGTGTTCCGCCGATTGTCGGCGAACCCAGCGGTCGACCAGTTGGGGATCGTTGCGATGATCGAGCGCGCAACCGACACGGATCGAGCGCTCGAGAATCCGGCTGATGATGCCGGCGTCGGCGGATGTGGCGGGACAGATGTGGATGGGTGCTTCCATGGCGCTGTTTCCCTCAATCCATTGAGTCAAAGGCAGGGGCGACAATAACGTCGCGGCCGGCGGATGACTAATGGAGAGAGGTTACATTTGATGTGCCTGGCAACCTTTCAGACCGGTTGCAGCGGCATGGTCAGCTCGACCCGCAAACCATCCGGGCGGCTGTCGAAATGCAGGGTGCAGGCGCAGCGTTGAACGATGGCCTGGACAATCGCCAGCCCCAATCCGCAGCCGGTGCTCTGGCCGTTGCGCCAGAAGCGCTGGGTCAGATGTTGCAGATCGTCCGGGGCAATGCCCGGCCCGTGATCGCGCACCACGAAACGCACACGATTGGCGATGGTTTCCAGGCTCAACTCCACCGCGCCGTCAGTCGGCGTGTGGCGCAGGGCGTTGTCCAACAGATTACGCAGAGCCGCGATCGACAGCACCGCCGGCATTTGCAGGGGCGCATCGGACAATCGCTCAGGCAGGTGCAGCTTGATGCGCTGGCGCTGGTCGCTGGCCGAGTCCTGAATCGCCAGTTTCGCCACCTGCTCGGCACTGCATTGCACACCGTCGTCGAACGACAGACTGCCCTCGACCCGCGCCAGCAACAGCAACTGCTCAAGAGTCCGGTGCAAGCGATCGGCGCCCTCCTCGGCCCGGGCCAGGGACTGATCGCGGGCACTGCCTTCGGTCATGCGCGCCACTTGCAGGTGGGTCTTGATCGCCGTCAGCGGGCTGCGCAGTTCATGGGCGGCATCGCCGGTCAGGCGACGTTCGCGTTCGATGGTCTTGCCGATGCGCTGGAACAACTGGTTCTGGGTTTCGAGCAGCGGTTTCAATTCGCTGGGGAATGACTGCAACTGCAAAGGTTCGAGCGAATCCGCGTTGCGACGCATCAAGGCTTCACGCAAGCGATTGAGCGGCGCCAGGCCCTGACCGATCCCCAGCCACAACAGGCACAGGCAGCCGAGCAGCGCCACGCCCACCGGCACCGAGGCCGCCAGCAGGATCGACATGTTCAGGGCTTCGCGCTCGATGACCCGGTCGGCAGTGGTAATTCGCACATCGCCCCGAGCCAGGGTGAAGCTGCGCCAAGGCGCGCCATCGATCATCTGATCGTGGAAACCCATTTTCTGCGCTTCCAGCGCCTGTTCCGGATTGTTGTGGCTGCGGGCAAGAATTTCCCCGCGCAACGAGCTGACCTGACAGGCCATGCCGCCGGGAATGTTCAGTTGCTCGGCGCTGAAGTGAGTGCCTTCGCCTTTGCTCGGGATGGCCGGCAATTGTTCCAGCAATCCGGCGACCATCCGCGCCGACGCCACCAGGCGCTGGTCGAGGGAAAACATCATCTGGTTGCGCAGGTCGCTGAGCATCCAGGCGGCCGCCAGGGCCCAGATCAGCGCGAACGCAGCGCCGAGAGTCAGGCTCAGACGCAGGCGCAGACTCATCACTTGTCAGTTTCTCCGCCATCGGCCGGGCCCAGGCGATAACCCAGACCGCGCACGGTTTCGACGATGCCCTTGCCCAGTTTGCTGCGCAGGTGATGGATGTGCACGTTGAGCGCATTGCTCTCCAGTTCATCGTTGAAACCGTAGACGCTGTCCTTCAACTGCTCGGTGGACAGCACCCGGCCACGGTTGTGCAGCAAGGCTTGCAGCAGGGATTGTTCACGACGGGACAGGTCCACCGGACGGCCCGCCAGCGTGGTTTCACGACTGCTCGGGTCGTAGGTCAGCGCACCGTGTTCGATCAGGTTGACACTGCGCCCGGCTACCCGGCGCAGCAGGGTTTGCAGACGCGCGAACAATTCGCGCAGATCGAAAGGCTTAAGCAGATAGTCGTCGGCACCGGACTGCAAACCGTCGACACGGTCGGTGACCGAATCCCGCGCGGTGAGGATCAGCACCGGAATTTCCAGCCCTTGCTGACGCAGTTGTTGCAGCAGTTTGAGGCCATCTTCGTCCGGCAGGCCGAGATCGAGCACCATCACGTCGAACTCGGCAACCTTGAGAATCGCCCGCGCCTTGGAGGCGGTGTTGACGTGCTCGACCGTCAGGCCTTGCGCCGTCAGCCCGGCGACGATCCCGCTGGCGATCAACTCATCGTCTTCGCAAACCAGTACGTGCATGGGAGCTCCATGAGAAAAAACGCGATTCAAGCAGGAGAGGATTAAGCGGCAATTATGGACACTGCCCGCGCCAAGGAAAAGCATGATCCCGATGTATACGACTGCGGGCAATGGTTTTCTCAATAGCGATTATCGCGATGACAACTAAAAACCAACAGACAATAACTTATCAAGTTCAAAGCGACACAAATGGCAATCACATAATCAGTGCGCAAAAGTTATTTATCACGTTAACCTTCAACTGCAGAACATACAAACACCACACTCACTACAACACCGAACAACCAATTATCTATTCCAAGGAACTATCAAATGTCCAAACTCAACAACTTTGTTGCTATCGACTGGCGCTCCGGCCCTGACCGGATTTACTTTTTCTTCAAAGATACTGAAACCTTTTCCTGCTACAACAATGGCGACGAAGAAGTACCCGGCGAATATCCAAAACCGATCAAGGGGCACTGGGAAGGGTTCGATGCCTATGCCAAGCATCTGCGGTTCGGCTTCACCCAGACCCAGGCGGGCGACAAGGATATTGTCTGGTTATTCTTTTACAATGGTGATCGCCCGATGGTTTGCGCCTATAACCAGGACACCGGAAAGGCTGATGCCTTTTACAATCTTTCCAACTCCCTGTGGACGCCGATCCTGCCCTACTTCGACAGAATCGTTGCCGGTACTTGGCTGGAAGCCATCGGGTACAAAAATCTGTTTCGCTTCTTGTTGAATGACGGGACCCACTTGACGCTGGATACTGTAACGCGAAAAGTAAATCACCATCCAACAGCAGTACTGCCCGGACTTGAACTTTATAAAGATCGCCTTGTTACCGCGGCTCAGATTGATCCGACCTTTAGCGACAACCTCTGGTATATCTTCCTGACCAATGACCAGTTCGTGGTTTACAACATGCAGAAAGGCCGAGTCGAGGGTGGTGTGCACAACGTGAGCGGTACATTCGCCGGGCTGACACGGGGTCTCTGACTCCATCATTCGTTTGCAATACTGCAGCGTCTCGCAGGTTTGACGCATGGATATACCCGGTTAATCACCGGTTAATCGCCGCCGCCCATTGTGCCCCTCAATTGCACAGGGACAAGGCTCCTCCATGCGTCATTTTTTTTTATTGTTTGCACTGTTGATTTCGAGTCTGGCTCAGGCAGGGAATGATCCCTTTGCGTCAAAACCGGAGTTCCTGCCGGTCGACAAGGCATTCGTGCTGACCTCGGAACGTCTGGATTCCGGTGAGACCCAGCTGTTCTGGCAAATCGCCGACGGTTATTACCTGTATCAGAAGCGTCTGAAGTTCGATGGGCTGGCGACACAAAACGTCCCGGCCCTGCCGGAGGGCGAATCCCACAGCGACGAGTATTTCGGCGAACAGCCGGTTTATCGTCAGGGTCTGGAACTGAAGATTCCCGCAGCCGTCACGGGCCAGATAAAGGTCAGCTATCAGGGCTGCGCCGACGCCGGCCTTTGCTATCCGCCACAAACCAGAGTGATCGACCTCGGCGGCAAAGCCGCAGCAACGACAGATGAAGCGCCGGATCAGGCACTGGCCAGCGGTCTGCAACAGCACTCGCTGGGCTGGAGTCTGCTGGTGTTCTTCGGCCTCGGTCTGCTGCTGGCGTTCGCGCCGTGTTCGTTGCCGATGTTGCCGATTCTGGCCGGCATGGTGGTCGGCAGCGGCGCCACGCCACGTCGCGGTTTCGCGCTGGCCGGCAGTTATGTGGTTTGCATGGCGCTGGTGTATGCGGCGATGGGCGTCATCGCCGCGCTGCTGGGGGCCAACCTGCAGGCGTGGTTGCAGAACCCTTGGTTGCTCGGGACTTTTGCGGCCGTATTTGTGGTTCTGGCGCTGCCGATGTTCGGCTTCTTCGAGCTGCAATTGCCGGTGGCCCTGCGGGATCGACTGGAACATGCCTCGCGCAGTCAGCGCGGTGGCAGTCTGGTCGGCGCGGGCGTACTGGGCGCGTTGTCCGGTCTGCTGGTCGGCCCGTGCATGACCGCACCGCTGGCGGGCGCCCTGCTTTACATCGCGCAAAGTGGCAACGCGCTGCACGGCGGTCTGATTCTGTTTGCCCTCGGGATCGGCATCGGCGTACCGCTATTGTTGCTGGTAACCGTCGGCAATCGCTTCCTGCCCAAACCCGGCGCGTGGATGAACCTGCTCAAGGGCGTGTTCGGTTTCCTGTTCCTCGCCACCGCGCTGCTGATGCTGCGTCCGGTGCTGGATCCGTCGCTGTGGCTGGGTCTGTGCGGCGCGCTGCTGTTGATCGCCGCTTACAGTGCCTGGAAACAGTCAGAAGGCTTCGGTCGCGTGGCGCAGTTGTTCGGTGCCGGTTCGCTGTTGCTGGGTCTGTGGGGCAGTCTGCTGGTGGTCGGTGCGGCGGGTGGCAGTGACGATCCGTATCAGCCGTTGCAGGTGTACAGCGCCGGCCGTGTCGGATCTGCGGCGCCCAGCGGCCACGAAGCCTTCACGACGATCAAGGATCCCGCTGCCCTGCAACGCGAGCTCGACACCGCCAAAGCGCAGGGCCAGTGGGTGCTGCTCGATTACTACGCCGACTGGTGCACGTCGTGCAAAGTCATGGAGAAACAGGTGTTCGGCCAGGCGCGGGTGATGCAGGCCCTGAGCGATGTGCGCTTGCTCCGACTCGACGTCACCGCCGACAATGCCGCCAGCCGCGAACTGCTCGGCCGTTATAAAGTGCCGGGGCCACCGAGTTTCGTGTGGATCGGCGCCGACGGCGAAGAGCGCCGCAGCCAGCGCATCACCGGCGAGGTCGATGCCGATACTTTCCTGCAACGCTGGACCACCACCCGAGACGCCCGTTAATGCTGACCTTCACCCTCGGCACCTTTGCCATCGCACTCAACCACCTGCTGCTGATCAGCGCGCTGGCGCTGGCGACCTTCGTCGGCTGGCGGGTGGCCAAGCGCGGCGGTGACAACCCCGAGTCGGCGCTGTTCAGCCTGTTTCTGCTCGGCATGCTGGCGGCGCGCATGGCGTTTGTCGCTGTGTACTGGGGCCACTATCGCAACGACCTGTGGCAGATCATCGACCTGCGCGACGGCGGTTTTCTCGCCTGGCCGGGGGTGATCGTGCTGTTGCTGGCGGCGCTGTATCGCGGCTGGCGCCGGCCGGGATTGCGTCGACCGCTGGGCTTCGGCGTGGTCAGCGGCGTGGCGTTCTGGGTGCTGGCGACCCTGTCGCTGAACATCTACGAGCAAGGCACACGCCTGCCGGACATCACCCTGCGCAACGCCGCCGGGGAAACCGTGAAACTCACCGACTATCAGGGCGGGCCGCTGGTGATCAATCTGTGGGCCACCTGGTGCCCGCCGTGCCGACGGGAAATGCCGGTGCTGGAAAACGCCCAGCAACAACGCCCGGACCTGACGTTCCTGTTCGTCAACCAGGCCGAAAGCATGCAAAGCGTTGCGACTTTTCTCGAAACCCAGGGCCTGAGCCTGAACAACGTGCTGTTCGACCGCAGCGGACGTCTCGGCCAGGCCGTGGGCTCCATGGCCCTGCCGACTACGCTGTTCTATAGCCCGGACGGTCGCCTGCTGGGCAGCCATCTGGGCGAGTTGTCGAACGCCAGCCTGGCCCGCGCCCTGGAAAACTTCGATACCCCGGCTTCCAGTCCGAACCCGGCCACCTCTTCTTCAAGGAAACTGCCATGCCCCGCCTCCGCCACCTGCTGACGCTGACCATGAGCGCAGCCCTGCTGCACTTGCCGTCGGTCCAGGCCGCCGAAGAATTGCCTGAAGCGATCAAGAAGATCGAAGCCAAGGGCGCGAAAATCGTCGGCCAGTTCGACGCGCCGGACGGCTTGCGCGGTTACGCCGCGCAATACCAGAACCGCGGCATGGCGCTGTACCTGACGCCGGACGGCAAGCATGTGCTGCTGGGCAATCTGTACGACGCCGACGGTAACGACCTGAGCAGCGCGCCGCTGCAAAAACTGGTCTACGCGCCGATGGCCAAGGAAGTCTGGGCCAAGTTCGAAGCAAGCAACTGGATTCAGGACGGCAACAAGGATGCGCCGCGCACGGTGTACCTGTTCAGCGACCCGAACTGCCCGTACTGCAACATGTTCTGGGAACAGGCCCGTCCATGGGTCAAGGCCGGCAAGGTGCAGTTGCGGCACATCATGGTCGGCATCATCCGCGAAGACAGCCCGGCCAAATCCGCCGCCCTGCTCGCCGCCAAAGACCCGAGCAAGGCCCTGGAAGATCACGAGAAGGCCGGCAAGGCCAGCACCCTCAAGGCCTTGAAGGACATTCCGGTCGCCGTGCAGACCAAACTCGCGGCGAACATGCAGTTGATGGAAGACCTGGACTTGCAGGCCACTCCGGCGATCTTCTACATGGACGACAAGGGCGAACTGCAACAACAGCAAGGCGCGCCGACGCCGGACAAACTGGCGAAGATTCTCGGCCCGAAATAAAAAAACGCCCACGCAATGCGTGGGCGTTTTCGTTACTTCCGCTCAGCCAGAAACTTCAGCAGCGTGTCGGTCACAAACTCCGGATTCTCCAGATTGGAGATATGCCCTGCCTCCGGCACCAGCACACACGGACAGCCAATCAGCTCAGCCATTTCCCGTGCTTCCGACGGCGGGCGTGGCTTGTCCTGATCGCCACAGACCACCAGCGTGGTGGCCGCATTCAGCTCGCCCAGACGCGGCAACAGATCGTCACGGCCAAAAGTGATGCGCCCCATCGGCACGATGCTCTCGCGCAGGCGTTCGGCGCAATAGCCGGCGAGTTTGGCGCGGAAATCCTGATACAGCGCCGACTCTCGATTGATGCCCGGACGGAAGAAGATCGGCACCACGATATCCAGCAGTTGTTCGGAGATTCCGCCGCTTTCCTCGATCTGTTTGAACAGCGAGAAATAGTACTGGCGGGTCGGCTCCGGCTCGACGCCTACGTAAGTGTCCATCAGCACCAGACCGTTGAGCCGCTGCGGCGCCGACAACGCCAGACGCACGCCCCACATGCCGCCGACCGACAGCCCGACCAGTGTCACCCGATCGATGTCCAGATGATCGAGCAAGGCCAGTGCCTGACGGGCGATGTCGTCCAGCGAAGCGGTGCCTTCAGGCAAGCGACCGGATTCGCCGTGCCCCCACAGATCCAGTGCAATCACCCGATAGTGCGCCGATAGCGCTGCGATCTGCGGTGCCCACATGGCCTGATCCCACAGGTAGCTGCCGGCCAGCAACACCGCCGGGCCTGTGCCTTGATCAATGTAGTGAAGCGCCTGTCCGTCAACTTCGAAGAAAGCCATCGATCACCCCCGCGACAAAAAAGAGAACCGGCAGACTGGGCTGCCGGTTCGGGATCGTCAACTATACAAACGTACATCCATGTACCGGTTGATAAATGTTGAGTTCACTGACGCTGAAGACTACAAGCCTTCCAGCTCTGCCATCAGGTCATTGAGCCGATCAACCTTCTCCTCGGTAATGTCGCTGGCCGCCAGCCCTTCGATGTACCCGGCCAGTTCCTCCACCGTGCTGCACTCGAACATCGCCCGCAGTGGCACATCCCGTTGCAAGGCTTTCTGCACCCGCGAAGCGATCTGCGTGGCGAGCAGCGAATGGCCGCCGAGTTCGAAGAAGTTGTCGCGTACCCCGACCTTCTCGACCTTTAGCACCTCGGCCCAGATATCGGCCAGGGTCTGTTCCAGCTCGCTGCGCGGCGCCAGGTAATCCTGGCTTTGCAACTGGCCGATCTCCAGCACCGGCAAAGCCTTGCGGTCGAGTTTGCCGTTGGCGTTGAGCGGCAACCGGTCTAGCCACAACCAGTGCAGCGGCACCATGTATTCCGGCAGTTCGGCGCGCAGGCGCTGCTTGATCCGCTCCAGCCGTTCGCTCTGATTCAGTGCGGAATCTGCGGCCACCAGGTAGCCCACCAGATGCTTGCCGTTGACGCCTTCCTGCACGCCGACCGCGCCATCGCGAACTTCCGGTTGCTCATGCAGACGCGCCTCGATTTCACCCAACTCGATCCGGTAACCGCGAATCTTCACCTGATGGTCGACCCGGCCAACGTATTCCAGCACACCGTCACTGCGACGGCGCGCCAGGTCACCGGTGCGATACAGGCGCTCGCCCGGCGCACCGAACGGATTCGGCACAAACACTGGCGCGGTGCGCAGCGGATCGCTGACATAACCACGGCCGACACCGGTGCCGGCGACGCACAACTCACCCACCGCACCCAACGGCACCAGATCCAGCGCGCCATCGAGCAGGTACAGCAAGTTGTTGTCGGTCGGCGTACCGATCGGCAGGTAACTGCCGCGAGTCGAGGCCAGGTCGACGCGGAAGAACGCCACGTCGTCCGAGCACTCCGCCGGGCCATAGGCGTTGACCAGACCGATCTCCGGGTAACGCAGCAGCCATTGGTGCGCCAGTTCCGGTGGCATCGCTTCACCGGTCGGCAACATCCAGCGCAGACCGTCGAGGCTCAGGCGATCCGAAGCGAGCATGCCCTGGATCAGCGACGGCACGCTTTCCAGCACGGTGATGCCCTGCTGTTGCACATGCACCAGCAAGCCTTGCGGATCGTGGGCGATGGTGTTCGGCACGATGTCCACCCGCGCACCGAACAGCGGCGCGGCGAGGAACTGCCAGACCGAAATGTCGAAGCTTTGCGAAGCAGTCTGGGCGATCACATCGGCGTCGCTCAGGTTCAGGTACGGCACTTTGCTCAACTGGTTGTTGAGCATGCCGCGCTGCTCGACCATCACGCCTTTCGGCAACCCGGTGGAGCCCGAGGTGTAGATCACGTAGGCCAGATTGTCCGGGCCGCTGAAGATGCCCGGATTCGCCGACGACACCGTGCCGGCCTGAACCTCTTCCCACACCAGCAAGCGTGGACGGTTGGCGCAGCTGAATTCATCCAGCAAGGTCGTCGCCTGTTCACGGCAAGCCTTGGTGCACACAAGCACCGGCGTGCGGCTGAGTTCAATGATGCGTTGCAGACGCTGGCTCGGCAGGCCCGGATCCAGCGGCAGGTAACCGGCACCGGCCTTGAAGCTGCCGATGATCATGCCCAGCAGATCCAGATTCCGTTCAGCCAGCAGCGCCACCGGTTGATCCCTCTGCACCCCGGCTGCGACCAGTGCGTGGCCGAGACGGTTGGCGTTCTGGTTCAGCTCGGCGTAGCTCAGTTGCTGATCGAGGCAACTGGCGGCAATGCGTTGCGGATGTTGCGCGACCTGCGCTTCGAACAGCTCGACGTAGCTCTTCTCCAGCGGATAGTCGTGCTCACTCTGGTTGCAGCCGTGGAGCAGGAAGTCCTGTTCCTCATGGCCCAGCAGCGGCAGGTCGGCCATATCGCCATGGAAGCCGTCGACCAGTGCCAGCAACAGACGCTTGAACTCGCCGAGCATGCGCTCGATGGTCGACTCGTCGAAGTAACGCTGGTCATAAGACAGGTGCAGACCGAGGTCGTCACCCGGATAGCAAACCGCCGTCAGCGGGAAGTTGGTGTGGGTACGGCCCGAGTCCGAGGTCGCATTGAGGCTCTGCGCACGGTCCAGCACCGAGACTTCCACCGGGGCGTTTTCGAACACGAACAGGCTGTCGAACAGCGGCTGGCCTTTCGGCAGCTCGCTCTGTTCCTGGATGTTCACCAGCGGCAGGTATTCGTACTCGCGCAGTTGCATGTTGCTGTCGAGCAGAGCGTTCAGCCACTGACGCACGCTGGCGCGCTGATCGTCCGCCGGGATCTGCACCCGCAGCGCGATGCTGTTGATGAACAGGCCGACGGTGCGTTGCATCTCCGGCATTTCCACCGGACGCCCTGCCACGGTCACGCCGAACAGCACGTCGCGATCACCGCTCATGCGGCGCAGCACCAGTGCCCACGCCGCTTGGGCGAAGGTGTTGATGGTCAATTGATGGGCCTGGGCCAGTTCGCGCAGACGGGCGCCGTCCTCGACATTCAGTCGCGTGTAGCGGTCGCCGACGATCATGCCGCCGCTTTCGCCGGCGTGTTCACGCAGGAACGGGCGGTCGCTCGGGATCGGCGTGGTGCGCTCGAAACCTTGCAGGTTCTGCTGCCACCACTGGCGCGCTTCGGCCAGGCTCTGGCGTTGCAGCCAGCCGATGTAATCGCGGTAGCGCGGCGGCACCGCCAATTGCGCTTCGCGACCTTCGCCGAGGGCGGTGTAGATCTCGAAGAAATCGTTCATCAGCAGCGAACGGCACCAGGCATCGATCAGGATGTGGTGGTTGCTCATCATGAACCAGTAACGCGCCGCGCCGACCTTGATCAGGCGTAGGTGGAACGGTGCCTGATTGAGCAGATCGAACCCGGCTTCGCGCTCGGCCTTGAGCAGCGCTTGCAGTTTCGGTTCCTGCTCGGCGTCGGCGATGGCGCTCCAGTCCAGATACTCGATCGGCGTGCGCCCCGGTGTGTGGATCACTTGCAGCATGTCTTCGCCGACGTTCCAGCAGAACGACGCACGCAACGCTTCATGACGGGCGACTACTGCTTGCCACGCCTGGGCGAAACGTTCGGGGTCAAGTTCGCTGTTGATGCGGTAGCGATCCTGCATGTAGTACAGACCGGTGCCCGGTTCGAGCAAGGTGTGCAACAGCATGCCTTCTTGCATCGGCGTCAGCGGGTACACGTCTTCGATGTGCGCCGCCGGTACCGGCAGTGCGTCGAGTTGGGCCTGGGTCAATTTTGCCAGCGGGAAGTCCGACGGCGTCAGGCCACCGGCCTCGTCCTGCAGGCAATGTTCGATCAGGCTCTGCAACTCGCCGACGTAGGCATCGGCCAGCTCGTTGATGGTCTGCGCGTCGTAGCGTTCGGCGCTGAAGGTCCAGCGCAGCAGCAACTCACCGCCGTACACCTGACTGTCGACGCTCAACTCGTTCGGCAGCGGTGCGTGCGGATCGTGGGCAGCGCCGACCGACTCATCCAGCGGACGGAACAGCGCGTCGCTGCCGAAGCTCTGGTCGAACTGGCCGAGGTAGTTGAAGGTAATCGGTGCGTTCGGCAACGCCGTCATGCTCTGACGGCTGGCATCATCGGCGAGATAACGCAGCACGCCATAGCCCAGACCTTTGTGCGGCACGGCGCGCAGTTGTTCCTTGATCGCCTTGATCGAAGCGCCCTGCCCGGCAGCCTCTTCGATGTTGTGTGGGGTCAGGCGCAGCGGATAGGCGCTGGTGAACCAGCCGACGGTGCGGGTCAGGTCGATCTCGTCGAACAGGGTCTCGCGGCCGTGGCCTTCCAGTTGAATCAGCGCCGAGGGCTGACCACTCCAGCGGCACAGCACGCGGGCCAGCGCAGTCAGCAGCAGATCGTTGACCTGCGTGCGATAGGCGCTCGGTGCCTGTTGCAGCAGTTGCCTGGTGCGTTCGGCATCCAGACGCACGCTGACGGTTTGCGCATGACGATTCTCGCGACCGCCCTCAGGACGTTCGCACGGCAAATCGGCAGTCGGACCGGCCAGTTGCGCTTGCCACCAGCTCAGTTCTTCACGCAGGGATTCGCTGCCGGCGTAAGCCTGCAAACGCGCCGCCCAGTCCTTGAAGGCGCTGGTTTTCGCTGGCAGTTTCACCGACTGATCGGCGTCGAGCTGGCGATACACGGTTTGCAGATCGTCGAGCAGAACGCGCCACGACACACCGTCGACCACCAGATGATGAATAGCGATGAACAGCCGTTGCTGAGCATCCGGCCCATCCACCAGCACCGCACGCAGCAGCGGGCCCTGGGCAAGGTCGAGGCTGCGCTGGGCATCGGCGAACAGCGCGGCGCACTTGTCCATCGACGGCACGCGAACCTGCCACAGCACGGCGGCATCGGTCACCGGTTGATGGCCTGCTTGCCATACGCCGTTGACCTCGCTGAAGCGCAGACGCAGGGCGTCATGCTGCTCGATCACCGCCAGCAACGCCTGTTCCAGACGGTGCGGTTCAAGCGCCACGGTCGGCTCCAGCAGCAACGCCTGGTTCCAGTGCTGACGCTCGGGAATCTCGGTGTCGAAGAACCAGTGCTGGATCGGGGTCAGACGCGATTCGCCCGTCACCAGACCTTGCTCGGCGGTCACGGTTTCACTGCGACTGGCAACGGCGGCCAAGGTCTGCACAGTCTGATGCTGGAACAGATCACGCGGGCTGAAGTGAATGCCCTGCTGACGCGCGCGGCTGACCACTTGAATCGACAGGATCGAGTCGCCGCCCAGTTCGAAGAAGTTGTCGTTGAGGCCGACCTGCTCGACGTTGAGTACTTCGCACCAGATCTGCGCCAGGGTTTGCTCCAGCTCGTTGCTCGGCGCCACGTAATCCTGACGATTGAGCTCCGGATCCGGTGCCGGCAATGCGCGGCGATCGAGCTTGCCGTTGGCGGTCAGCGGCATGCTCGCCAGCAGAATCAGATGCGTCGGCACCATGTAGTCCGGCAGTTGCGTCTTCAGGTGCGCCTTCAGCGCGTCGCGCAGATCGGCCTGCTCGGCTTCGCTTCGCGAAGCCACCTCGGTCACGAGATAGCCGACCAGTTGCTTGCCGCTCGGCGCATCCAGCGCCAGCACCACCGCTTCGCGGATCGAAACGTGATCGAGCAGGCGGGTTTCGATCTCGCCCAGCTCGATGCGGAAACCACGGATCTTCACCTGATGGTCGATCCGCCCCAGGTATTCCACCAAGCCATCGGCGCGCTGGCGCACCAGGTCGCCGGTGCGGTACATGCGCCCGCCATCGACGGCAAACGGGTCAGCGACGAAACGTTCGGCAGTGATGCCCGCACGCTCGTGATACCCCACCGCCAGACCGGCGCCACCGACGAACAATTCACCGGTCGCGCCTTGCGGCACCAGCGCCAGATCAGCGTCGAGAATGTAGGCCACGCGATCACCGATCACGCTGCCGATCGGCACACTGCCGGCGCCCTCTTCCAGCACTTCCGGCGCAAGACTGGCCAGCGGCATGACCACGGTTTCGGTCGGGCCGTAGGCGTTGAAGAACAGGCTCGGTTTGAACGCCGCGCGAATTCGTTGCAGGTGTTCGCCGGTCAGCGCTTCGCCACCGGTGATGATCATCCGCACCGGCAAAACCTCGTTTTGCGTCGCGAGGAACTGCGCCAACTGACTGCCGTAGCTCGGGGTGAAACCGAGAATATTGATCCGATGTTCGCGGATCAGGCCGCAGATTTCTTCCGCGTCCCACTGGCCTTGCGCACGCAGCACCACCTGCGCGCCGCTGAGCAGCGGCACCAGCAGACGCTCGGTGGCGGCGTCAAAGTTGATCGAATAGAAGTGCAGTTCGCAGTCGTCCGGACGCATGCCGAAGCGCTCGATCACCGCTTGGCAGTGCATGGCGATTTCACCGTGGGACACCACCACGCCTTTCGGCTTGCCGGTGGAACCCGAGGTGTAAATCAGGTACGCCTGATGCTGCGGCAGGCTGATAAATGGCAGCTCTGTTGCCGGGTAATCGGCCAGCGCCGCGCTGTCATCTTCCAGACACCAGTGCGCCACGCTCGGCGGCAGTTCGCCGAGGGCCTTGAACATCGCGCGGTCGCTGAGCAGCAGGCCGACGCCGCTGTCTTCGATCATGTAATGCAGGCGGTCGAGCGGGTATTCCGGGTCCAGCGGCACATAGGCGCCGCCGGCCTTGAGGATCGCCAGCAGGCCGACGACCATTTCCAGCGAACGCTCCAGCGCCAGGCCGACCCGCACTTGCGGGCCGACACCGCGTTCACGCAGGGCCCAGGCCAGACGGTTGGCGCGGGCGTCGAGTTCGGCGTAGCTCAGGGTCTGCCCGGCGAAGGTCAGGGCCGGCGCATCTTTGCGCGCCAGTGCCTGCTCGGCGAACAGGTGATGAATGCAGTGGTCGAGACGACGCTCGCCCGGCTCGACGCCAAGGCTGTCGAGCAATTGCTGTTGCTCAGGTGCATCGAGCAGCGGCAGCTCGCTGAGGCGTTGCTGCGGGTTGGCGATCAACGCTTCCAGCAGGTTGCGCCAATGTCTGGCCATGCGCGCGATGGTCGGTTCATCGAACAAGTCAGTGCTGTAGGTCAGGCAGCAACCGAGGCGATGGTCGAGGTCGGTGACTTCCAGGTTGAGGTCGAACTTGGTCGCCCGCGCATCGTTGGCCAGGTACTCGACGGTCATGCCGGCGAGCATGCGGCTCTGCTGGAATTCCCAGCGCTGCACGTTGCACATCACCTGGAACAACGGGTTGTAGGCGGCACTGCGCGGTGGTTGCAGCGCTTCAACCAGATGATCGAACGGCAGATCCTGATGGGATTGACCTTCGATCACGGTGTGGCGCACTTGCTCGAACAACTCGCCGACCGACATCTGGCCGTCGAGCTGGCAACGCAGCACCTGGGTGTTGAGGAACGCACCGATCAGGCCTTCGCTTTCCGGGCGGATACGGTTGGCCACCGGCGCGCCGATCCGCAGATCGGTCTGGCCGCTGTAGCGGTAAAGCAAGGTCGCAAGGGCGGCGGTCATGGTCATGAACAGGGTCAGACCGTTCTGCGCGTTGAACGCCCGAACCCGTGCGGCGAGATCATCGCTGAGGTCGAAACGGAACAGCTCACCCTGATGACTTTGCACCGGCGGACGCGGCCGGTCGCCCGGCAGTTCCAACAGCGGGTGTTCGCGGCCCAGTTGCGCGGTCCAGTAGTCGAGCTGACGCTGCCGCTCGCCGGACTCCAGCCAGTGGCGCTGCCACACGCTGTAGTCGAGATACTGCACCGGCAGCGGTTGCAGCGGCGATTCGCGGTCATCGACGAACGCTTCGTACAGTGCGCTGAGCTCACGGGCGAAGATGTCCATCGCCCAGCCTTCGGTGACGATGTGGTGCAGGGTCAGAACGAAGTAATGCTCCTGCTCGGCGGTCTTGACCAGACAGGCGCGCAGCAGCGGGCCGGTTTCCAGATCGAACGGCAGGTGCGCTTCATCGTCGGCCAGTTGCTGAACTTTCTGCTCGCGCACATCGGCGGCGAGTTTCGAGAAATCCTTCCAGTCCATGCGCACGCCGGTTTCGTCATGCACCTGCTGACGGGCCACGCCGTCGATGCTCGGGAACGTGGTGCGCAGGGTTTCGTGACGCAGGATCAGCGCTTGCAGCGCAGCCTCGAAACGCCCGACATCCAGCACGCCACGCAGGCGCGCCATGCCGCCGACGTTGTACGCCGGGCTGTCCGGTTCCATCTGCCAGAGGAACCACATGCGCTGCTGGGAATAGGACAGCGGCACCGGTTTGCTGCGATCAACCTTGTCGATCGGCGGCTGTTTGTTGGTGCGGCCGCTGGCCTGGGTCTGGCGGATCTGCTCGGCGAAATCACCCAGTTCGCTGTGCTCGAACAAGGCACGCAGCGGCAGCTCGACGTCGCAGGCCTGGCGGGTGCGAGAGATGATTTGCGTGGCCAGCAGCGAGTGACCGCCGAGGGCGAAGAAGTCGTCGCGTAGGCCGATCTGTTTCAGGCCCAGCACTTCGCGCCAGATCGCAGCGATCTGCTGTTCCAGCTCGGTGACCGGCTCGACGTGTTCGCGCACCTGCCATTGCGGCTCGGGCAAGGCGCGGCGGTCGAGTTTGCCGCTCGGGCTCAGGGGCATTGCGTCCAGGCGCATCAGTTGCGCCGGGACCATGTATTCCGGCAGCTCGGCAGCCAGTGCGGTTTTCAGGCGAGCGATTTGCCCATCCTGATTTTCACTGGTGTCGGTGGCGGTGAAGTAGCCGATCAGTTGCGGGCCGGCGACGGTTTCACGCACCAGCACGGCGGCCTGCGCCACGCCGTCCTGAGCCAGCAGACGCGCTTCGATTTCTTCCGGTTCGACGCGGAAGCCACGCAGTTTGACCTGCTGATCGAGACGGCCGAGGTATTCGATCACGCCATCATTTGTCCAGCGTGCGCGGTCACCGGTGCGGTACAGACGCGCGCCCTGCTCGCCCAGCGGATCGACCACGAAACGTTCGGCGGTCAGCGCCGGACGGCCGAGGTAACCACGGGCCAGGCCGATGCCGCTGATGCACAGTTCACCCGGCACACCCGCCGGCACTGGATTGAGATCGCTGTCGAGTACCCGGCAGACCACGTTGCCCAGCGGGCGGCCAATCGGCGAACGCTCGCCATCGGCCACGGTGCAATGCCAGTGAGTGACGTTGATCGCGGTTTCGGTCGGGCCATAACGGTTGTGCAGTTGCACCGCTGGCAGTTGCGCCAGCACGCGGTTGCGCAGCTCTGCCAGCAGCGCTTCACCGCCGGAGAACACGCGGCGCAGGCTGGTGCATTCGGCACTCAACGGTTCGTCGATGAACAGCGAAAGCAGCGGCGGCACGAAGTGCAGCGTGGTCACGCCGTATTGCTGAACCAGTTGCGCGATGCGATGCGGATCGCGGTGTTCACCGGGGCCGGCGATCAGCAGGCGCGCGCCAGTGATCAGCGGCCAGAAGCACTCCCACACCGACACGTCGAAACTGATCGGCGCCTTTTGCATCAGCACGTCGGTGTCGTTCAGGCGATAAGTGTTTTGCATCCACTGCAGACGTTCGGCCAACGCCGCGTGAGTGTTGCCCACGCCTTTCGGCTGGCCGGTGGAGCCGGAGGTGTAAATCACGTAGGCGAGGTTGTCGCCGTGCAGGTGCAGACCCGGTGCCTGGCTCGGCCAGTTTTCCAGGTGCAGGGTGTCCATGGCGATCACGCTGACACCTTCGCTGGCCGGCAAGCGGTCGAGCAATGCCGTCTGGGTCAGCAGCAATTCGACGCCGCTGTCGCTGAGCATGTAGGCCAGGCGCTCGGCCGGGTAATCCGGGTCCAGCGGCACGTAGGCGCCACCGGCCTTGATGATCGCCAGCAGGCCGATCAGCAGTTGCGGCGAACGCTCGGCGGCGATGGCCACGCACACGTCCGGGCCGACGCCTTTGTCGCGCAGGTATTGGGCGAGTCGGTTGGCCTGGGCGTGCAGTTCGGCGAAGTCGAGGCTGCCGCCGTCCCATATCAGGGCGGTGCGATCAGGGGTTTGCCGGGCTTGTTCGTTGAGCAGTTCCGGCAGCCATTGTTGCGCCGGGGTGCACGGGGCGATGCTCCATTCGCTTTGCTGAGTATGTTCGGCGGCGGTCAGCAATTGCAGATCGCCGATAGTTTGTTCCGGACGTTCGCAAACTGCTCGCAGCAGGTTGCTGAAATGCTCGGCGAGGCGCTCGATAGTCGCGGCGTCGAACAACTCATCGGCGTAGTCGAAGGACAGCGTCAGGCGACCGTTGCGGTCTTCTTCACTGTGCAGTTGCAGATCGAACTTGGCCTCACGGCTGTGCCACGGCAGTTCTTCGGCCAGCAGGCCCGGCAGACGCTTGAGTGCGCTCAAGTCACGCTGCTGGTGGTTGAACATGACCTGGAACAGACCTTGTTCGCGGGCTTGCGGGAAGGCTTCGAGCAGTTGTTCGAATGGCAGGTCCTGATTCGCCTGGGCGCCGAGTGCAGCTTGTCGGGTTTGCGCCAGCAGTTCGGTGAACGGCAGACGCGAATCGACGTCGGCGCGCAGCACCTGAGTGTTGATGAAGAAGCCGATCAGGCCCTGGGTTTCCAGGCGCGGACGGTTGGCGTTGGGTACGCCGATGCGGATGTCGCGCTGGCCGCTGTAGCGATGCAGCAGGCTCTGGAAAGCCGAGAGCAGCAGCATGAACGGCGTGGATTGATAGGCTTGGGCCGTCTGGCGGATCGCGTCGCTGAGGCTGATCCCCAGACGAACGCTGTGGCGTGCGGCGCTGTGAATTTGTTTGGCAGAACGCGGATGGTCGGTCGCCAGTTCCAGGGTCGGATGCTCGTCACCCAACTGCGCCTTCCAGTACGCCAGTTGCCGTTCGCCCTCGCCTTGCGCCAGCCATTGGCGCTGCCAGCTGCCGTAGTCGGCGTATTGGGTGGGCAGCGGCGCGAGTTCGGCGCGCTGGCCTTGGGAAGCGTCGGCGTACAGGCGCGAGAACTCGTCGATCAACACGTTCAGCGACCAGCCGTCGGCGATGATGTGGTGCAGGGTCACCAGCAGTTGGTGATCTTCGTCGTCAAGGCGAACCAGCGTTACCCACAGCAGCGGACCTTTCTCCAGATCGAACTGGGTGCGGGCTTCGTCTTCGCGGATCCGTTGTGCGCGGGCTTCACGTTCGCTGGCCGGCAGGTCGCTGATGTCGATCAGTTGCAGATTGAATTCGCCCGCCGCTTCGACCTGTTGCAGGGCCACGCCGTCGCGTTCGAAGAAGCGCGTGCGCAGGGATTCGTGGCGTTCGATCAGTTGCTGGAAACTGGCGCGCAATGCGTCTTCGTCCAGTTCGCCGCGCAGGCGCAAGGCACCGGGAATGTTGTAGGCGCTGCTCTGCGGATCGAGCTGCCAGGTGATCCACAGTCGGTTTTGCGCCAGCGATTGCGGCAAGGCTTCGTTGCGCGACAGTGCGGTGATTTCGCCTTGGGCGCTGCCGCCGTCCTGTTGCTGCTGCGCCACGGCGGCGGCGAACGCGGACAGGGTCGGTGCTTCGAACAGCAGGCGCAGGCTCAGCTCCAGGCTCAGTTCTTCGCGGACCTTGGCAATCACTTGGGCGGCGGCGATCGAGTTGCCGCCGAGCAGGAAGAAATGATCGTCGGCGTTGACCTGTTTGACGTTGAGTTGCTCGGCCCAGACTTTGCCGATCAACGCTTCCAGTTCGGAGGCGGACGCGGTCGACTCATGAGCGGTTTCAGCGGTGGCCGACGGGAACACCGCGTAGCTGTCGAGGCTGCCGTCGGCCAGACGATTGCGGCAGGCCGAACGTTGCAGCTTGCCGCTGGAAGTCTTCGGCAATGCGCCCGGATTGAGCAGCACAACCACGCTCGGTGCTTCCTGATAGGCCTCGGCCACGGCCTGGCGGATGGCTTTGATCAGTGCTTCAGGCGGGAGGATTTTCTGCACGCTGCGGCTGATTTCCGCCGCAATGCCGATGCCTTCTTCGCCATTCTGATTAACCGCGAATGCGGCGACGCGACCCTTGCGCACCACCTCCACTTCGTTTTCGACCGTCTTCTCGAGATCCTGCGGGTAGAGGTTGTGACCGCGCACGATCAGCATGTCTTTCAGGCGACCGGTGATGAACAGTTCACCGACGCGGATGAAACCCAGGTCACCGGTGCGCAGCCAGGTCTGGCCGGCGTGCTGGACGAAAGTCTTGGCGCTGGCCTCGGGGTTGCGCCAGTAGCCGAGGGCGATGCTCGGGCCGGTAGCCCAGACTTCACCGACGGCATTGTCGGCCAGTTCTTCAAGGGTGTTCGGCTCGACGATCAGCACCGCGTGCTCTGGCTGGCTGATGCCGCAGCTCATGATCGGACTGCCCTCGCCCGCTTCGGCGCGGTTCTGTGCCAGGGCCTGATCGTCGACGCGCAGTGCAGGAATACCTTTGCCGCGCGGTGTGCCGGCGACGAACAGGGTCGCCTCGGCCAGACCGTAGGACGCCATGAAACTGCTTTCGCTGAAACCGCACGCGGTGAATTTCTCGGCGAAGCGTTCGAGGGTGTCGAGACGGATCGGCTCGGAGCCGGAATAGGCCACACGCCAGCGGCTCAGGTCGAGACGTTCCAGCGCCGATTCGCTGACCCGCTCGCTGCACAGACGATAAGCGAAGTCAGGCCCACCGCTGATGGTGCCGCCGTACTGGCTGATCGCTTCAAGCCAGCGCAACGGCCGGCCGAGGAAGTACGCCGGCGACATCAGGATGCACGGCACACCGCTGAAAATCGGTTGCAGCAGGCCGCCGATCAGACCCATGTCGTGGTACAGCGGCAACCAGCTGACGATCACGTCGTCCGGGTTCACGTCGATGCCGAAGCCGTGGCGGATCAACAGTTCGTTGGCCACCAGGTTGCCGTGGCTGACCTGCACGCCCTTGGGCAGCGCGGTCGAGCCGGACGTGTATTGCAGGAAGGCGATGTGGTCTTGCGGCAAGGTTGGTTCGACCCAGCGCTCGGCCAGCGCAGCGTCGAGGGTGTCGACGCACAGCAGCGGTGGCGCGCCTTCGATTTGCTGCAGGGCGTCGCGCAGGTCGGCGCTGGTCAGCAGCAGACGCGGCTCGGCGTCGGCGATGATCGACAGCAGGCGTTCCTGATGGTGACGCTTGGTCGATTCCGGCGGATAAGCCGGCACCGCGATCACGCCCGCGTAAAGGCAACCGAAGAACGCCGCGACGTAATCCGGGCCGCTCGGGAACAGCAATACCGCGCGATCACCGAATCCGGTCTCGGCCTGCAATGCGGCTGCAATGGTGCGCGCACGTTGATCCAGCTCGCGATAACTGAGCACCACAGCCTGCGCCTCGGTTTCAGCGAGAAAGCGCAAGGCCAGCCGGTCCGGCGTCAGGGCCGCGCGGCGCTGGAGGGCTTGAACCAGGGTGCTGGGGAGTTCGAACGCGTCGGTCATGAGGTTTCCTGCCTGAATTCGGCTTGCTGGTGGAATCGGGTTGGCTGCGGCATGCCCGTGCAAGGCATGCGGGACACGGTCTTTGCCGACCGTGCAAGGCATTGGAATGCGGTAGGTCCGGGGCTGCGTACCCGGATCCATTCACCAATGAGAACGGATGACGTCTTGAAATAATTAGTCGGCAGGCTGGATCGCCAACGGGGCTGGGCGCTTGGGCGAGTGCGGCGGCGTGTCGCAGTTCTCAGATCGCACTGTTATGGATCATTAGTTCTCTTTCTCAATTGACAATCATTATCATTCAACATAATTTGTCGCTCGATGTGTAGGACGGCCCCGTCCCCCAGGCGTCCCACTAACCTATTGGCAGCAAGGTGATTTCCATGACGGAACAAGTATCCACAAGCAGGTGCGATTCACCGCTACTTCAGGCATTCGTCGACAATCGACTGATTCTGGTCAAGATTGCAGCCCGCATTACCGGCTGCCGGTCACGCGCCGAAGATGTGGTCCAGGATGCGTTCTTCAGACTGCAGTCGGCGCCGCCGATCACGTCGTCGATCAAGGCCCAGCTGAGTTATCTGTTCCAGATCGTGCGTAATCTGGCGATCGATCACTACCGCAAACAGGCGCTGGAGCAGAAGTACGCCGGCCCCGAGGAGGAAGGGTTGAACGTGGTCATTCAGGGCGCTTCGCCGGAAACCTCGCACATCAACTTCTCGACCCTTGAACACATCGCCGACGCGTTGACCGAGCTGCCGGTCCGCACCCGCTATGCGTTCGAGATGTACCGTCTGCACGGCGTGCCGCAGAAGGACATTGCCAAGGAACTCGGCGTTTCGCCAACGCTGGTCAACTTCATGATTCGCGATGCGCTGGTGCACTGCCGCAAGGTATCCGGCAGCCGCGCCGATGCGGTGTCCGCGAACCGTCGCTGACCTGAAACAGAGCCAAAAAAAAGATCGCAGCCTTCGTTGAAGGGCTGCGATCTTTTTTGTTTTCAGCGAAATATCACACCAGCGTGCACCGGTCGAAGAACCGCTCGCGCCCGAGAATCATCAGCGCCGCGCGCTTGTGCGGGAAATCGAATTCTTTCTCGCAGTGGAAGCACTGGTTGTGCATGTAGCCGATCATCTTCGCATTGTCGGCACGCGGTTCGGCAACGACGCGCTGCGTGCGCGGATCATCCAGAAACAGGTAGTGCACCAGCGCCGACAGCCAACTCGCCACCTTGTGCGGACCGCGATGATCTTCTTCCCCGACCAGCATGTGAATGCCGCGATCGTAATTGTCGGCATCGTAGAACGGCGCGATACGATCTTCCTTGGCCCAGTAGGCTTCGAAATAGGCAAACGGCTGATCATCGAAACAACCGATCAGGGTCAGGGTGTGCGGATCGGCGTCGAGTTTGCTCAGGTACTCGCGATGCTGTTCGAGGCTACCCTCTTCCTGCCAGAAGCTGGCCACTCGCGGACTGTTCTGCCAGCGATTGAAACGCGCCAGATCCTGCTCGATCTCCACCGTTCGCAGGGAAATCCAGGCACCGAGGCGCGCATCGAAACGGCGATAAACTTCACCGCGCGGTTTGACCGGGCGCAGCGGATGACGCTTGCCGTTGCTGATGACCATCTGCTGCGGATAGCTGCCGGTCAGCGATGTGCCGAGCCACGGTTGCGGGAGTTGCCAGAACAGCGTGCGCTCGCAGCGGTATTCACCCGCCACTTCAGTGCCCACCAGCAAACCGCTGAGCAAGGCTTCGGTCGGCGCCTGATCGAGTTGCCAGATCAATTGCTGACGCGCCGGCTCTCGGGCAAACAGCCAATAACAGGCTGCCCACAGCGCCTGGCCCGGCGGCAGTGCATAGCGCTCATCGATCTGGATCGGCCCCTGGCCTTCACGATCAAGACGCAGGCGAATCAGCGGTTGCCCGTCCAGGCTCAGGCTCAGACGGCTTTCGGTGGCATCGGCTACCAGTTGGCTGCCCGAAGGCAGGGCCAGGGCAGTCAGGTCATTCAGATTGGACATGGGTCGGGCTCACGATAATCGTCGACAGTTCAACGATGGGACGTGAGCCGGGGCGGGAAATTTAGGCCGTTCGGCAAAAACCGCCGGTCATTGATGCGGTACCGGCACCACCGCAATCTTGTACGGATCGAAGATCTTCAGCATCTGCCCGTTGTCGCGCAGGCCCTGCAGCAGCTTGCCGAACGCTTCACCGGTGATCGGCGCCTTCGGACTGAGAATCGCGTAGTGGTGGTAGATCTGGTCGATGCGCTGGGACACCAGCAACTCGTCGCGCACTTTTTCGTTGCGCAGCAGGTAATCGAACAGGTACGAGCGAGTCACCAACGCAATGTCCGCGCGCCCGCGCAAGACCATCAGCAGGTTGCTGTCGTGGGAATAGGTCAGCGTGGCGTTGTAGGTTTCGGCGAGGTACTTGGGATCGGCATTGAAGTTGGCGAATTCGTAGTGATAACCGCTGTACAGCGCCAGCCGTTTGCCCTTGAGATCCGCGAAGTAGTTCTGCTGGCGACCGGGCTTGTTCTGCGCGACGAAAATCTCTGCGTCCTCAAGCCCCATGTCGACGGTGGTGTGGGGAATGTCTTTCCAGCCCCACTCCGGATTTTCGAAGATCGCCATGTCGGTGCGGCCATCCTTGAAATCGCCGAACCGGCGAGGAATCGAGGTGGGCACCAGTTCAAAACGATAGTCGCTCTGGGCGCTGTTCAACGCGGCGACCAGTTCCGGCAGCAGGCCGGTGTCGGCGCCGTTTTCCGGGCGAATGGTGTAGGGCGGAAAATGCGCTGCGCCCACCCGAACCACCTGCGCCGCCGGAGCAGGCAATACCCATAAAGCAGCCAGCGCTGCGAGCATCAGCCCGGCGGCCGTCCGAATTGGCGAAGACTTCAAAACACCCCACTCCCCGAAAAAGTACCGATCATTGCATTCAAGCTAGGCGGTTTCGCCCAGTTAGCCAGTTTCCCGACCTGATAGAAAGCGCCTAGCGCTCTTCGAGCACCAGAATCAGCGCCTCTTCGGCCAGTTGATCCAGGCTCAGGCTGCCGCCGGCACGGAACCAGGTGGTGGTCCAGGACAGCGCGCCCGTGAGAAAACGTCGGGTAATGAACACGTCGCCACGGATGAATCCCGCCTCCTTGGCCTCGCCCAGCACTTGCAGCCAGAGGTCTTCGTAGATGTCGCGCAGCGCCAGCACCTTGGCCTGGCCGTCTTCGGACAGCGAGCGCCATTCATACACCAGCACCGCCATCGCCTCGCCGCTGCCGCCCATGATCGACTGCAATTCGCAGCGGATCAGCGCCAGCACCCGCTCGCGCACATCGGCGGCATCGGCAAGGGCCGCACGCATCAGCGCAGTGTTGTAGCGGATGGTTTCTTCCATCACCGCTCGCAGGATTTCATCCTTGCTCTTGAAGTGATGAAAGATGCTGCCCGACTGAATCCCCACGGCACCGGCCAGATCGCGAACCGTGGTGCGCTCGTAGCCTTTGTTGCGGAACAGGTGGGCCGCCACTTGCAGCAGTTTGCCGCGAGCGCTATCCGGATCGGTCAACTGGCCGGCATCGACCAGTTCACGCATGACCCTCAGGGCTTTTTGCTCGTCCACCCGTTCTCTCCTACAGTCGTTCAGTCAAATGCGCCGTACGCCGCAGAAACGGCGGGGTTGCGCGGGCAATTTAAGCCGCCGGCGGTGACCAAGCAAGCGCTTGGGCAGAAGATAATTTCAGCTGTTTACAAACCAAGCGCTTGCTTGGTAGCCTCGATGCACTTCTGTCACAGGTTGCTGAGTCGGAGATCAAAATGCCCACCACGGTTCGCATCGGATGCGCCAGCGCATTCTGGGGAGACACCTCGACCGCCGCCGCGCAGCTTGTGGCCGCAGGACAGCTGGATTATCTGGTCTTCGACTACCTCGCCGAAATCACCATGTCGATCATGGCCGGCGCACGCATGAAGGATCCGCAGGCCGGGTTCGCCGGCGATTTCATCGAAGTCCTCGCGCCTCTGTTGCCGCAACTGGCCGAACAGAACATTCGCGTCATCAGCAATGCCGGCGGGGTCAATCCCAAGGCCTGCGCCGCCGCGCTGCAAGCGGCCTGCGACAAGGCTGGCGTGGCGCTGAAGATCGCCGTGCTGTCGGGCGATGACCTGCAACCCCAGTTCAAACAACTGGCCACCCAAGGCATCACGGAAATGTTCAGCGGCGCCCCGCTGCCACCGATGTGCGTGTCGACCAACGCCTACCTCGGCGCGCCGGGCATCGTCGAAGCCCTGCGCCTTGGCGCCGACATCGTGATCACCGGCCGGGTGGTCGACAGCGCAGTGGTCAGTGCCGCGCTGGTGCACGAATTCAGCTGGTCCTGGCACAACTACGACAAACTCGCGCAAGCCGCCCTGGCCGGGCACATCATCGAATGCGGCGCGCAGTGCACCGGCGGCAACTTCACCGACTGGCGCGACGTGCCGGATTACGAACACATCGGTTTCCCGATCGTCGAAGTCAGCGCCGACGGCCAGTTCATCGTCAGCAAACCCGAAGGCTCCGGCGGACTGGTTACGCCACTGACCGTCGGCGAGCAGATGCTCTACGAAATCGGTGATCCGCAGGCCTATCTGTTGCCCGATGTGGTCTGTGATTTCAGCCAGGTCAAACTCCAGCAACAAGGCAAAAACGCCGTCCGGGTCCACGGCGCCAAAGGCTTGCCGCCCAGCGACCAATACAAGGTCAGCGCAACGTATCCGGACGGTTTCCGTTGCACCGCCAGTTGCCTGATCGCCGGCATCGATGCCGTGGAGAAAGCCCGGCGCGTCAGCCAGGCGATTCTCGACAAAACCTCGGAGATGCTCGACCAGAAAGGTCTCGGGCCCTACACCGAAACCCACGTCGAACTGCTCGGCAGCGAAGCCACCTACGGCCCTCACGGCCAGCGCCGGGACAGCCGCGAAGTGGTGATTAAACTCGCCGTGCGCCACCCGAACAAACAAGCGTTGATCCTGTTCTCCCGGGAGATCGCCCAGGCCGCCACCGGCATGGCGCCAGGGCTGACCGGGATCGTTGGCGGACGGCCGACGGTATATCCGTTGATCCGGCTGTTCTCGTTCCTGATCGACAAAAGCGCCTGCACATTGCAGATCGACATCGCCGGCGAATCTCACCCGTTCACCCTGCC